>NZ_JBEJZY010000011.1:0-118948 GCF_040256935.1 Photorhabdus viridis | reverse complement strand
GAGCCTACGTTCAGAGTCAGTCAACGCCAGATTGATCTTTAAAGCCCTGCGGGCTTTTCGCCTTATATCCCCGCCCGCACTGGGCGAGGGTTTACGGCGTTTTTCGCTAAAGATGTTCGTGTTATGGGGTTCGGCATGAACGACTGGAAGTCAGTAGAAGTCGATGGTAAGCAATTCACAATTTATACTGGCATACTTGAACTTCCATCTGTTTCTATTTCAACCGACAAAGCTAACGAGCTGTATGAAAAAATACATGCCATGCGCAACCAGAGTTGGACTTATGAGAATAATGTTCCTTGTTACGTTGAGCATCAATCACAAAGGATCGCGGAGAAAAACGGCATCAACCTAGTTCTGCCGCCGAAATAATTCTAATGCTCCCGCTGGTCCTTGTCGTAAATCGCTAGCTTCTTTTAGTGTGGAAAAATACGACTGTGAAGCTTGAAGTTTGTGTTTTTTGTTTTATACTTAAAAGTATGTTGTAACTAATTTTGTTATTCGTATGAGTAAATACTTATCAATTGAAGATTTGAATAGTTGTTTTCAAAAGCAAGAGAATAAATTGAGACAACTGCATGAACTCCTTCATAGCTATTCTTTATTGGCCGCTCATGTGTTTGTTCTGCCTGATGTCACAAAAGGCAACGAACATGATCCAATAACAGAAATAACCGTTAATGAAATTTCAGGCAATGAAGCATTGGATTTAGGTTTAAGACATTATCAAAGGCTATTTATACATCACAATAATCAAAATATTAGCAGTAAAGCGGCTGTTCGCTTGCCGGGTGTATTATGTTTTTCTGTGAATCAACAGCAATACCATTCTGCTTTAAATCTGATTGAGGAGATTAATAAGTTAAAAGTAGAACTTGAACACATCGTCACAGTGCAATCAGGTGTGAATAAAGAACAACGGTTTGAGTTTGTTCATAATCAGTTACATGGGTTGATTACACTAAACGCTTACAGAACAATCACTCCCCTTCTCAATCCTGATTCAGTGCGTTTTGGTTGGGCAAATAAAAACATCATCAATAAAGTCACAAAAGATCAAATTTTGGCGCGTTTGGAGAAAAGCTACAATTCAGGGCGTGCTGTTTCCCCCTATTCCCGTGAGCAATGGGCAGAATTTGTTGCCAAAGAAATTACCGATATAAAAGAATTATCTGATGATGTGATTTTAAAAATAAAACGTCCGGTGAAAGTACAACCTATTGCACGGGTCTGGTATGCAGAGCAGCAAAAGCAAGTACAATATGCCAGCCCTCTTCCATTAATTGCGTTTTATGTTAACTACGGCGGAAACCTGCCAAAGATCGGCGAATTGCCTGATTATGATGTCAATACAATAGTGCATCGCTATAAACCCAAAGCTAAACCATTGGAGTTAGTTATTCCAAGACTGCATCTGTATCGTGAGATTTAGTGCATGACTGTTGATAGCCACTTCCCAAATGCTGGCTGCACTGAAAAAAACCTGATTATCAAAATTGGTGAGAATGTCCATACATTTCTGATTCAGCTTCGTTGGCGCGATGGATGCCCAAATTATAACGTGAGTATCAAGCAGATAAGCCATCATCTTCACTTCCTTCGAACAAACTGGTAATCATCTCATCCTCGCTATCGAAATCCGCAGGACAAGAAAATTGTCCAGCAAGAAAGCCCAGTTTGCGTTTAGGCTCTTCTTCCCTGTAAGGCATGACTTGGCTATAACTTTACCGTTACGCGCAATAAGGAATGGCTCCCCGGTTGTTGCCACACTGTTTAACAATTTGGACAGATGTGTCTTAGCTTCGTAGATATTGATTTTTTCCATCAGCAAGGCCTCATTTTTAAACCTAAAGTCATTATTTACAGTTCTCAGACCTAGTCAAGTTAACCAGATCAACAGAATGTCTATCATAGAAGTGACAATTGACTAAATGCTGGATACAGAAAGTGGCGCACTGGATATCATCAATATCATAGGCAGAATTAACATGGAGTTATATCGTGCTCCTATACCGGCTCATACGGAAATGAAAACCGGAACACAAGGCTCCGGTTCAAATAGCTAAACAGAGATTACTTCAAGCTGCCAACCATATCTTCAGGACGAACCCACTCATCAAACTCAGCTTCTGTCAGATAACCCAATTTCATTGCAGATTGTTTCAAAGTCAGCCCTTCTTTATGCGCTTTCTTGGCAATTTCTGCGGCTTTGTCATAACCGATATGAGTATTCAGCGCCGTGACCAGCATCAGCGATTCATTTAGCAACTGCGTAATACGATCGCGATTAGGCTCAATACCTACAGCGCAATGCTCATTGAAGCTGCGCATACCATCAGCCAGCAGGCGAACAGATTGCAGGAAATTATCAATAACCATCGGACGGAACACGTTCAGTTCAAAGTTGCCAGACGCACCACCAATATTGATAGCAACATCATTACCCATTACCTGGGCGCAAAGCATCGTCACCGCTTCACACTGCGTCGGGTTAACTTTACCTGGCATGATTGAACTGCCTGGTTCGTTTTCAGGAATTGAAATTTCACCGATGCCACAGCGAGGGCCGGAAGCCAACCAGCGAACATCGTTGGCAATTTTCATCAGGGATGCAGCCAAGCCTTTCAATGCGCCGTGAGCATGAACCAAAGCATCACAGGTAGCCAGTGCTTCAAATTTATTTGGTGCGGTAACAAATGGATGACTGGTCAATTCGGCCAGCTTTTTAGCAACACGCACAGCATATTCAGGATGGGTATTCAGACCGGTACCGACAGCCGTTCCGCCCAATGCCAGTTCACAAACATGTGGAATACTGTCTTCGATGTGTTTCAGGTTATGCGTCAGCATTGCCACCCAACCCGAAATTTCCTGACCAAGGGTCAATGGCGTCGCATCTTGCAAGTGAGTACGGCCAATTTTGACAATATCCTTGTAAGCTTCAGCTTTATCAGCCAATGTTTTTTGTAATACTTTCAGCTCAGGGATAAGGTGCTCACGCAGTGCAATAACAGCGGCAACATGCATTGCTGTTGGGAAAACGTCGTTCGAACTCTGGCTCTTATTCACATCATCATTAGGATGGATAAGACGTTCACCGCCCCGCACCCCGCCGAGGATTTCGCTACCACGGTTCGCCAACACTTCGTTCATGTTCATGTTACTTTGTGTTCCGGAACCGGTCTGCCAGATAGCAAGAGGAAATTCTGTCGGATGTTTACCTTCCAGCACTTCTTTCGCGGCAGCGATAATTGCGTCGCCACGTTCTTTCGCCAGAAGGCCCAAATCCATATTCACACTGGCCGCAGCCTGTTTGGTCAACGCAAGAGCATGGATCAATGCAGCAGGCATTTTCTCCTGCGAAATACGGAAATGCTCCAGTGAACGTTGAGTTTGCGCTCCCCATAATTGGTCAGCAGGTACTTCGATAGGCCCCATTGAGTCTTTTTCAATGCGAGTGGCTGCCATTATTACTATCTCCTTAACACACAGAATAATCGAATATGCATAACCAGCCTTTGCAGATAAACTGATTGGCATTCCACTATCATGCCATATATTAGTTCCTGATTATGCCGACCAAGTCGTGTTTATTGTATTGTGGCCTGAAGGAAATAGATTGATTTTTTAAAAAGAGAGCAACGACCATGTTGAAAATGATAAATCAAATCCAACACTATTCATGGGGGAGTAAAACCGCCCTGACTCATATTTATGGTGTTGAAAATCCAGATGATCTGCCAATGGCTGAACAATGGATGGGCGCCCATCCTAAAAGCAGTTCGATTGTGGTAGATCGCGAAACTGGAAAACCAGTTGCTTTAAATGAATTAATAGCCAGTGATCCGGAAAAATATCTGGGGAAAAAGGTTTCGGACAGATTTCACCGTTTGCCGTTTTTATTTAAAGTGTTGTGCGCAGCTCAACCTCTATCTATTCAGGTTCATCCTGATAAAGCATCCGCCGAAGAAGGTTTTACCAAAGAGAATAGCGCAGGTATTCCACTGGACTCACCTGAAAGAAATTACAAAGATGATAACCATAAGCCCGAATTGGTTTATGCCCTGACGCCTTTTCGGGCCATGAATGGGTTCCGTCCATTAAACGAAATTGCACAATTATTGGAAGTTGTTACCGCCGCGCATCCCAAAATTCAGTTCTTTATTCAGAAACCAGATGAACAGAATCTTGCATTTTTATTTTCCCAATTACTCCATATGAGAGGCAAACAAAAACAGCTGGCGCTGGGTGTATTAAAATCAGCATTGAACAGCCGTATTGGCGAACCTTGGGATACCATTAAAAAAATGACGGAGTTTTATCCTGACGACAATGGCCTGTTTACCCCACTTTTACTCAATGTTATTGAACTTGAACCCGGCCAGGCGATGTTTTTATGCGCCCGTACGCCTCACGCTTATCTGGAAGGTGTCGCTCTTGAGGTTATGGCAAATTCAGATAATGTCCTGCGGGCGGGTTTGACCAATAAACATATGGATATTCCTGAGTTAATGGCAAACCTTGATTTTGTATCAAAACCAATAAACACATTATTAACCCTGCCCAAAAAGCAAAAAACAGTGCAAAACTTCCCTGTTCCTGTCAATGATTTCGCATTTTCTGTTTATTCTTTATCAAAACAGCCAATTATTCTTGAAAATGATTCAGCATCGATTGTTTTTTGTATTGAAGGTCAAACAGTTATACAATCTGGAGAACACCAATTAAGCATTTTCCCAGGTGAGTCAGTATTTATCTCTGCGGCAGAAAAGGCTGTGATTATTCACGGTAATGGTTTTACCGCCCGGGTTTTTAATCAATAATGCGGATCTGGGTTTAAAGCTTAATTCATAGGCTGTTAAACGCGACGTAAATTCCAAGCGGTATTAACGGCCATTTTTATACGAAGAGAGTGCATATTTACCTGCTAAATATGCACTAAGAGGATAGATTTAGATTATGAAAAAATCGTTAGTGGCAGTAGGCGTTATTGTTGCCTTGGGTGCAGCCTGGACTGGGGCTTCATGGTATACAGGTAAACAAATCGAACAACGTATCGGCCAATCAGTTTCCCGCGCAAATGCTGAATTGGAAAAAGCATTCCCTGAAACGGGTCTGGTACTACAGAGTAAAGATTTCCATCGTGGAATGTTCAGTTCTGATGTACGACTTGTCCTGACGGTTAAAGATGGCGTTAAAAACGCAGAAATCAAGCTAGGTGAAGAGATTTCAATTAAGTCTGTGATTGATCACGGTCCTTTCCCGCTGACACAAGTGAAGAAATTCACACTTATTCCTAGCCTAGCTTCCGTTCATTCTGAACTGGAAAATAACGAAGCGCTAAAACCATTATTCGAAGTGACTAAGGGAAAATCCCTGTTCACTGCTGATTCCCGTGTTAGTTATAGCGGTTCTGTTATTTCCGATGTGGATATCATCCCCGTCGATTTTGAACAAAATGGGGCTAAATTCAATTTTTCCGGCGCCAAACTGACTTCAGATCTCAGCCGTGATCTGAAAGAGGTATCACTGGCAATAAAGAGTGACCAATTGACCATCAATAAAAACAATGAAAATTTCGTTGTTAAAGGGATTAATTTGGACCTGTCCAACAAAAAAGGCAAATTTGATATCTATGTTGGCGATCAAAACATCAACATTCAGGAAATCAGCCTGAAAGGGATCGGCAATGAAGATATAGTTCTTTCCGGTGTTAAGATAAATTCAAACATCGGTGAAGACGAAACTAATCTGAAAGGGAAAGTCACTTATAGCTTAGATAGCCTCAAACTGAAAAATACCGATTTCGGCTCAGGGAAATTTGCTATTACCGCGGATCGTCTGGATGGTGAATCTGTCCGTAAATTCACCCAAGCATACAATGATGCCACAGCTAAATCCCTTGCATCTGATGATCTCTCTTCCGATGCGGCAAACACGGCCATCATTGACGCCGTTTTTTCTAACTTTCCTATTCTGCTGAAAAACAATCCACAATTTGGTATCGAACCCCTGACCTGGAAAAATGCTAAAGGTGAAAGCAGCATCAGTTACAAAGTAAGCCTGAAAAACTTACCAAAAGATAAAAGCAATCTGTCTGCAATGAAAACCGAAGACGCTATCCGCACTTTAATTCAGGATATGTCTTTGAATGTCACCTTACCCAAACCCATGCTGACTGAGTTCGCAACCCAGGCAAAGATGATGAATGGTACGGATAAAGCGAAAGCTGAGAATGATGCGGCAAAACAGATAGAACAGTTTGAACAATTCGGCCAACTGTTTAAAATCACCACTGTTGATAAAGATGCCATCAGCATTAAGTTTAACTATGCAGACGGTAATGTAGAAATGAACGGTAAGAAAATGCCCTTACATCAGTTCATGTCTGAATACAATTTAGCCGACCCTTCTGACGATGAAGCAACGCCAGAACAAATAATGCCAGAAAGTGACACTCACAACAGTAAAAAGGTACAAATAGAAGGTACTGTGAAGCCTGCGCAATAAAACGGCCATAAACATTTTTGGTAAATTGCCAGTCAACCAATTTGACTGGCTTTTTTATATAAAAAAGGACCCGGAATATGATTGATATACAGCTCCCGCTAACAGATTTACACCGCCATCTTGACGGAAATATTCGTCCAGCGACCATTTTAGATCTCGCCCGCCAGCATAATATCCAACTTCCGGCTAATAATCTGGAATCACTCCTTCCGCACGTACAAATTATTAGCAATGAACCCGATCTCGTCAGCTTTTTGCAAAAACTGGATTGGGGAGTGGCGGTACTAGCTGATTTGGATGCCTGTCGTCGTGTCGCCATCGAGAATGTTGAAGATGCTGTCAATGCCGGGTTGGATTATGCTGAGTTACGTTTCTCTCCTTATTACATGGCAATGAAGCATCAATTGCCGGTTGAAGGCGTTGTTGAAGCCGTTATCGATGGTATCCATTCCGCCCGTCAAAATAACGATATCGATATTCGTCTTATCGGTATTCTGAGCAGAACGTTTGGTGAACAAGCCTGTACTCAGGAACTGGCCGGCCTGCTGACTCACCACCAGCATATTACTGCATTGGATCTAGCGGGTGATGAATTAGGTTTCCCCGGACATCTTTTCCGGTCTCATTTTACCAAAGCCCGTGATGCCGGCTGGCAAATAACCGTCCATGCCGGCGAAGCAGCTGGCGCTGAAAGTATTTGGCAGGCTATTCGTGAATTAGGTGCGACTCGTATTGGTCATGGTGTAAAAGCGATTACTGATCCGGCTCTGATGGATTATTTGGTTGAAAACCGTATCGGTATTGAATCTTGTTTGACATCTAACCTTCAAACAAGCACTGTTAATTCTTTATTGAACCACCCACTGAAACAATTCTTGGAAAAAGGTATTCTGGCTTCTATTAATACGGATGATCCAGCCGTTGAAGGTATTGAGATCCGCCATGAATATGAAGTAGCTGCACCTGCCGCGGGCTTATCTGCCGTTCAAATCCGTCAAGCTCAAATTAATGGGCTGGAAACCGCTTTTATCAGTGATGCAGAAAAACAGGTATTACGAGTGAAAGCAGCAAGTCGTTAAATTTAAACTTCTTTCTCAGGAGTGGGAAACCCATTCCTGATTATATTTTTCACTTGAAATATAATCATTCTAAGCTACAGGCCCAGGTGATTGCTATATGTGGTTTTTAAATATGACAGGTTCGAAATTATGAAAAATCTATTTGTTATTATGATATTCCTCTCCGCAATAGCCGGATGTTCCGATAAAAACAATCGAAATAGGCTAATGCAAACGAAAGAAGGGTTAAAATTTGAATTTTTATCCGGTGATAAATTTATCTTAACTCAAGCGTGTACAGATCAAATTGATTATTTAGGATCACATAATGGAATGAATGATGAGTTATCAGTCGTAGTGAAAAAAGATAAACCCTGTTTTCCTCGATTTAATGCTCTAATCACTAAAAACATTGGAACCCAAATGACAGTATCATTCAACGGTATTCCTATGTACACAACAACTATTCAAACCTCTTTACCTCCTTCGTTTAGAATGGGGGCCAATGATAAAAAACAAGCCATTAGTATTGTGAACACATTAAAAAATTAGATAGGTTGCCCTAAGTAGTTTTCAAAATAGCCCTGTCATATCAACACAGATTTGTCTAGGTTTAACTCAGCAATACTCTCTAAATGCACACCCTACCTGCCTTCTCTTCACAGGGTGATGGTAAACCCATTTACTGTCGTGTTGCATTTGTGCCCTTATGGTCTTATTCTTACTTTAAACGTAATCAATCAACTGTCTTATGTTTTAGAGGATGAGAGAATGACTTCACTTACAATGAGCACACTTACAGCAGTTAAAGCACTCAAAGCATCGGGTTTTAACGATGAGCAGTCTGAAAAAATCGTTGAAATTATTGCAGAACTACAAAACACAAGTGCCGCCACCAAAGCAGATCTGACAGCTGCTACCGAAAGCATTAAAACCGATATTAATACCATAAAAACAGATTTAGATTGGATGAAGAAATTGATATTAGCCGTTGGCATTGCGGTTGTCATCGCGGCATTGAAATATATCTTCATCGGTTAAAGATGGCGAGAGTATACATATCTATTTCCGCCTTAACCTCCGGGCATAACGTTGCGCTAATACCGCACACACCATCAACTGAATCTGATGAAAAATCATTAACGGCAACAACATCACGCCAACCGTCGCAGCCGGGAACAAAACATTCGCCATCGGCACACCATTAGCCAAGCTCTTTTTCGAACCACAAAAGACAATGGTAATTTCGTCTTCTTTATTAAAACCTAACCAACGAGCAAGATAAGTATTAATAACCAACACAACCGCCAGCAAAATACAGCAAACCACCCCAATCATCAGGAGTGAATAACCATCAATCTTACGCCAGATACCTTCTACCACCGCCTCACTGAAAGCCACATAAACCACTAAAAGAATTGATGACCGGTCCGTCATATTAACCAGTTTTTTATGTTTCTCTACCCAATGGGCAATCAATGGCCGTGACAAATGCCCAACAATAAAGGGAACCATCAATTGAAGCACAATGGATTTTATTGCTTCTAATGTATCAGAGCTGCCTTCATCCTGTGTATGGATCATCAACCCAACTAATATTGGCGATAAAAACACCCCCAAAATACTGGATGCCGAAGCACTGCAAATAGCCGCAGCAACATTACCACCCGCAACAGAAGTAAAAGCAATAGCGGATTGAACCGTGGCTGGTAATGCACAAAGGTAAAGAAATCCCCAATAAACTGTCGAGGTCATGATCTCAGGAACCAGCAGATTCAACCCTAATCCTATAATCGGGAATAAGACAAAGGTGCTGAGAAAGACCACTAAATGAAGCCGCCAATGCCCCATGCCGGCAATAATAGCTTGTCGGGATAATTTAGCCCCATGCATAAAGAACAGCAAAGCAATAGCAGCTGTCGTTAGCCGTTGGAACCAGACTTTAATTTCCCCCTCACAAGGCAAGAATGTCGCAATAACAACTACCGTCACTAATATCATCAAAAAAGGATCTATTTTTAACTTTTGCCACCAAGTCATTAGTTATTTTCCTTGCTTTGCAAACAGTTAGCCTGGCAAACCAAGCTAACTAATAAGAATTTAATAGCTGAACATAAACAGATTCTTAAGAAATTCTGTAGGCGCTTATTCCATCACCACGATACCAAGCCGTTCCATCAACTCCGACGCTTGATAGGTATCGATTTTCACCCCCTCCAGATCGATGCTACGGATGTCGAGTTCACCCAGCATTGAGTTAGTTAGATTACAATGTGTGAAATTTGCTGTACGCCAATCAAAAGCGGCAAACTCACCACCAGAAAGATCTGAGCCACTGAAATTCGCACCAAGAATATTCGCCCCATTCCAACGGTTTTCCCATAACTCACACTTCTCAAGAATGACCTTAGAAAAGTTGGCATAGCTCAAGTTACTTTTGGTTATGTACGCACTACAAAACCAGACACGAGAGCTGATCATATTCATAAAACGGGTCCCACTAAAGTCTGAACCTTGAGCTCTACATTCCCTGATCTCTATACCAAATGCGTTAGCATTCCCGAAATTAGCCATCGACAGATCACAGCTTTTAAAGCTGGCATCCTTTAGCACAGCATAGCTGAAGTTACACCCCATCTGACGTTCCTGGTCATAAAACTGGCAACCGATAAACTGTGTTTCGCTCAGATCGGCCCTTGAAAAATCACAATTAAGGAATTTACCGTTTTCAATTACCTCTCCGGTAAACTGGTTACGTCCAATCTTCTCATCACACAATATTAACGTTTTCATATAATGACTGTTCGTTGTTGTTTTGCAGACTCGGTACCGGCTTCAATTAATTTCATGATTTGAATGGCTTCACTTGCCGTTACCGGATTGGGTTTATCTATCGTAATTGCATCACGGATAGCAGCATAATAGGCAGAATAATTACCGGGCAATGTCGGAATATATTCAGTCACTAATTCATCTTTGCGTGACAACGTCACAATTCCATCACGAATATCATATCCCCAATCGGCATGTGGCTGCCTTTCACCGACTTTCAATCGTTCTTCCTGAGGATCAAGGCCATATTTTACATAGCTGCCTTCCATACCATGCAGCGTATAAACCGCAGACTCAGCCGCCGCTAGTGTTGTTGCATGTAGAACCACTTTAATATCCGGGTAATTCAGCAAGACATGAAAATAATCCACCGCTTCGGCTTGTGGACGGATTATCCCCAAATCAGCAGTAATGGATTGTGGTTTACCAAACAGTTGAACCGCCTGATCAAGTAAATGAGGACCTAAATCATACCAAATACCGCTTCCCTCTCCTGCCGCTTCACGCCATCTTTGACGTACAACCGGACGATAGCGATCAAAATGGGATTCAAAATATCTCAATTTTCCCAATCGATTTTCTTTAATCAGAGATTTTATTGTCAGAAAACCGGAATCCCAACGGCGGTTATGAAATACAGAAAGTAATAATCCCGCCTGTTCTGCTTGTTGCTTTAAAGATTCGGCCTGTTCAACCGTAATGGTAAAGGGTTTATCCACCACAACATGTTTACCGGCTGCCAGCGCCTGCTGTGCCAAAGGGTAATGAGTGTCATTAGGCGTAGGAATAACTATCAAATCAATTTCAGGATCATTGAAAAGATCCTCAGGGTGGGATACGACCGCAATATTTGGCCAGTCTGATTTCACTTTTTCAGCGTTACTACTGGAAACGGCAACTAATCTAACACCGGCAGTCCCGGCAATTAATGGTGCATGGAAGGTTTTGCTGGCGTAACCATAACCCACCAACCCAACCTTTAACAGATCACTCATAACAGGCCCCAAACTTATTATCCATATGCTGCAATTCAACATCAGTAAAAAATATCATCGGTGATTACCCTTACGCAAATTATCTCTGAACCAATCTATCTATTCACTAACCAGGCAGAATCGCCTACTATTTCTTTTTCACATAGCTTGAATGAGAATAGCTCATGTATAAAACTAATGATTACCACAGAATTAATGGCTGGATTCTGGCCCCGACGGCTTATCTGATCATGACCTTTCTCAGTGCCAGTGTCATGCTCGCTTTATATATTATGACTTTTTTCAGTCAGAACCTTTCGTTGAGTAGCGGGAATAATCACTTTACTTTAATGTGGTTTCTTTCTGTTGCCATTACGGCGGTAATGTGGTGTTTCACCCTATGGGTATTGAAATTGCTTTTTCACCGGTCAAAAAGATTTCCGCAAGTCTTTATTATCTGGCTGATTGTGACCATATTAATCGCATTAAAAACGTTCACCTTCTCCCCCATTCCTGATCAAATTGCGCTACGGGCATTAGCATGGCCACTATTAGCCGCCGCTATTTTTGTCCCCTACATTAAGCGTTCTTACCGGGTCAAAATGACTTTCACACAAGATCGATAACCGCAATTTTCTTCGATTGTTATCATAGCAATAGATTGCCCCACAGTAAGGTGCGGGCATTTTTATAATTTTATAAAAAGTAAACGACTTTATTTCAGGCACAGCAATGACTGACTACTTTCTTTTATTTGTCGGAACCGTATTGGTTAACAATTTCGTTCTGGTGAAATTTCTCGGCTTATGTCCTTTCATGGGCGTATCTAAAAAGCTGGAAACCGCCATCGGAATGGGATTTGCGACCACATTCGTTATGACATTGGCTTCAGTATGTTCATGGCTGGTAAATACCTTTATTTTACTGCCACTGGACTTAATCTATCTGCGTACCCTGAGTTTCATTCTTGTCATTGCCGTTGTGGTGCAATTCACAGAACTCGTTGTACGTAAAACCAGCCCGATGCTATACCGGTTACTGGGTATTTTCCTGCCGTTGATTACAACTAACTGTGCTGTGCTGGGTGTGGCGCTGCTGAATATCAATCAATCACACGATTTTCTACAATCCGCTATCTATGGATTTGGTGCTGCCGCCGGTTTCTCTCTGGTGATGGTACTGTTTGCCGCTATTCGTGAACGCCTGGCTGTTGCCGATGTCCCCGCCCCTTTCAAAGGTTCATCTATCGGTCTGATTACCGCAGGATTAATGTCCCTAGCTTTTATGGGTTTTAGTGGTTTGGTGAAATTCTGATGATATCGTTATGGATTGCTATTGGCGCGCTAAGTGCACTAGGGTTGATTTTTGGGTTAATCCTGGGTTTTGCTGCCCGTCGTTTTCAAGTGGAAGAAGATCCTATCGTTGAAAACATTGATGATATTTTGCCTCAAAGCCAGTGTGGACAATGTGGTTATCCTGGCTGCCGCCCTTATGCCGAAGCGGTGGCGAATAATGGTGAGATGATTAATAAATGCGCGCCTGGCGGCGAACAAGTCATGCTGAAAATGTCAGAACTGCTTGGCGTCGATCCACAACCACTGGATGGTGATGAAAGCATAAAAAACCCTGTCCGCAAAGTCGCATTTGTTGATGAAGAGAATTGTATTGGCTGCACTAAATGTATTCAGGCGTGTCCTGTAGACGCTATCGTCGGTGCAACCCGTGCCATGCATACCGTTGTTGAAGATTTATGTACCGGATGCGACCTGTGCGTTGCGCCTTGCCCGACTGACTGTATTACGATGATCCCTGTAGCAACAACGACTGCGAACTGGAAGTGGGATTTAAAAACCATTCCGGTAAAAAATATCACGGTTCAGCCATCCCAGGCAGCTTCCGTTAACAGTATCCCGGTTAGAAACATTGAGGTTGAACACCATGCTTAATTTGTTCAATTTACTCAACAAAAACAAAATCTGGGATTTTGAAGGTGGTATTCACCCACCTGAAATGAAGCTGCAATCCAGCCAGACACCATTGCGCATTGCACCACTGCCGGACGAGTTAATCATCCCGTTGCAACAACATTTGGGTACCGAAGGCGAATTGCTGGTTAAAACCGGTGATAAAGTACTGAAAGGCCAGCCTCTGACGTTTGGCGCTGGCCGTACCGTACCGGTTCATGCATCAACTTCCGGCACTATCATTGCCATTGAACCCTGCATAACCGCGCATCCATCCGGGTTAAAAGAGTTGTGTGTGCGTCTGCTCCCTGATGGTGCAGATCAATGGTGTAAACGCATTCAGACACCTGATTATCAATCACTTGACACAGATACAATCCTTAACCGCATCCATCAGGCAGGGATCGCCGGTTTAGGTGGCGCTGGCTTTCCTACTGCCGCCAAACTGCAAAGTAGCCGGCATGGTATTAAGACGTTGATCATCAATGCCGCAGAATGCGAACCTTATATTACCGCTGATGACCGCCTGATGCAGGAACATGCGGACGAACTCATTGAAGGCATTGGTATTCTGGAACATCTGCTTAAACCGGAGCAGATCCTGATGGGTATCGAAGATAATAAACCCGAAGCAATAAAAGCAGTTAAAACCGCTCTAAACGGCGATAAATCTATTATCGTCCGGGTTATTCCGACCAAATACCCTTCCGGTGGCGCGAAACAGCTGACCAAGATTTTGACCGGTAAAGAAGTACCTTCCGGTGGACGTTCCTCTGCTATCGGCGTTCTGATGCAAAACGTCGGGACTGTGGTTGCGATCAAACGAGCCATTATTGACGGCGAACCTTTGATTGAGCGTGTCGTCACCCTTACCGGCGAAGCAGTAGCTTCACCGGGTAACTTCTGGGCGCGACTCGGTACTCCGGTACAATTTCTTCTCCAATTAGCCGGTTTTCAACCACAATCAGAACAGATGGTAATTATGGGTGGCCCTCTGATGGGCTTCACTCTGCCTGACTTGAATGTACCGGTTGTTAAAATCAGTAACTGTATCCTGGCGCCATCACATCAAGAAATGGACTCAAATACAGCGGAAGAGGCCTGTATCCGTTGTGGGTTATGTGTGGAAGCCTGCCCTGCCAATTTATTGCCACAACAACTCTATTGGTTCAGCCGTGGACAAGAGCATGAAAAAGCCAGAGATCACAACCTGTTCGACTGTATTGAATGTGGCGCCTGTGCTTATGTCTGCCCAAGTAATATTCCTCTGGTGCAATATTACCGTCAGGAGAAAGCTGAAATTCGGGCTTTGGATCAGGAAAACCTCCGTTCAGCCGAAGCCAAAATTCGTTTCGAAGCTAAACAGGCTCGTATGGAACGGGAGAAACTGGCCCGTGAAGAACGACATAAAAAAGCCGCTGTCCAGATCGATAATACAGATAAAAGCGCTGTGCAAGCCGCGCTCTCCCGTGTGAAGGAAAAACAAGATGACGCTGGCAAAGTTGTCTCTATAGAACCGGGACAAACGCCAGACAATTCAGCAGTCATCGCTGCACGTCAGGCAAGAAAAGAGCAACTTCGTGCTCGTCAGGCAGAAAAACAGGCTACTGAAAATATCAATACTGTTACACCTGAACCAGCAGGTTCAGAAGATCCTCGCAAAGCCGCATTAGCCGCTGCGATTGCTCGTGCCAAAGCCAAAAAAGCTCAAACACAGCAAGTAACCGACATTCAGGCAGAAGCACCGCCAGCAGAAGAAACTGATCCACGCAAAGCTGCCGTTGCCGCCGCTATCGCGCGTGCCAAAGCCAAAAAAGCTCAAACACAGCAAGTAACTGAAACTCAGGCAGAAACTCCACCAGCAGAAGAAACTGATCCACGCAAAGCTGCCATTGCCGCCGCTATCGCGCGTGCCAAAGCCAAAAAAGCTCAAACACAGCAAGTAACCGACATTCAGGCAGAAGCACCACCAGCAGAAGAAACTGATCCACGCAAAGCTGCCGTTGCCGCCGCTATCGCCAGAGTTAAGGCAAAAAAAGCCGCTCAGGAACAACAGAAAATTTCAACAGAATAGTGATTGTTATCAATGAAATTCAGGCCCGTTCAAACTGACAATAAAAAGCTAAAAGTCGCAAGTTCGCCTTTTACACACAATCAGCAAAGCACCAGCCGCATTATGCTGTGGGTTGTGCTGGCAGCGATACCCGGTATTGCGGTACAAACTTACTTTTTTAGCTACGGTACATTATTCCAGATCCTGCTTGCAGTTATTACTGCCCTGTTGGCGGAATCATTTGCTCTGTCTCTGCGTAAACAGGCGATTATGACGCGTTTGCAGGACAATTCCGCGTTGCTGACAGGCTTACTTTTAGGTATCAGTCTGCCACCACTGGCTCCCTGGTGGCTGATTATATTGGGAACCGCTTTTGCAGTGATCATTGCCAAACACCTGTATGGTGGTCTTGGTCAGAACCCGTTCAACCCGGCAATGGTTGGTTATGTCGTACTGCTGATATCATTCCCTGTGCAAATGACCAGTTGGTTGCCGCCGATGGATTTGATGGCAGCACAAATCACACCGTTGGATAGCCTGATAATGATCTTCACCGGACATACTCCCGATGGAGCAACATTGCAACAGTTACAGCAAGGTTTCGATGGAATAAGCCAGGCAACACCACTGGATAGTTTTAAAACCGGTTTACTGACTCACAATATTGATGATGTTCTGCGTCAGCCAATATTACAAGGATCTCTGGCAGGCATCGGCTGGCAATGGGTCAACATTGCCTATCTTGTTGGCGGGCTTATTATGCTCAACAGAAAGATTATCAGCTGGCAAATTCCTGTGGCATTTATCGTCATGTTAGGTCTATGTTCACTCACAAGCTGGCTGATTGATCCCAGCCGTTATTCCCCACCATTATTACAACTGTTTTCTGGTGCAACCATGCTGGGCGCATTTTTCATTGCAACCGATCCAGTCAGTGCATCCACAACCCCCAGAGGCCGTTTAGTTTTTGGCGCAATGATTGGCTTGCTAGTCTGGGTCATCCGTGTTTATGGTGGTTATCCTGATGCGATAGCATTTGCTGTCTTATTGGCGAATATCACCGTGCCACTGATTGACCATTACACTCAACCCCGCGCTTACGGGCACAAATAAGGAGCCGTTATGTTAGAAACAATGCGACGTCACGGCATCACCCTGGCTATTTTCGCTGCAATCACTACCGGACTGACGGCTGTTGTGAATTCACTGACTAAAAGCACTATCGCAGAACAGGCCGCGTTACAGCACAAATCACTGCTTGATCAAGTTGTTCCACCTGCTTTGTATGACAACGATATGCAAAACGAATGCTATCTGGTCAGTGCTGATGCTTTGGGAAACAAACTACCTCATCGTCTCTATCTGGCCCGCAAAAATGGTCAGCCAGTGGCGGCAGCGTTGGAAAGTACAGCACCAGATGGTTATTCAGGGGCTATTCAATTACTGGTCGGTGCGAATTTCTCAGGAAAAGTATTAGGCGTGCGGGTGACAGAACATCATGAAACTCCTGGCCTGGGCGATAAAATCGAAACCCGGATTTCAGACTGGATCAAGGTATTCTCAGGGAAAACCGTAAAATCAGATAATAACCGCCACTGGGCGGTAAAAAAAGATGGTGGTGAGTTTGATCAATTTACCGGCGCCACTATTACCCCACGCGCTGTGGTAAACTCCGTCAAATGGACCACTCTCTATTTACAAACCGTACCTGAACATCTCTCTTCTCTGGAACCCTGTGGAGAAAAATCATGAGTGACACCAAAAACTTATTTACTCAAGGACTGTGGAAAAATAACTCCGCTTTAGTACAGCTGCTGGGATTATGTCCACTGCTGGCGGTGTCTTCCACTGCAACCAATGCGCTTGGTTTAGGGCTGGCAACCACACTGGTTCTGGTCTGTACCAACATTGCTGTTTCCAGCCTGCGTCGTTGGGTTCCCAATGAAATCCGCATCCCGATTTATGTCATGATAATCGCTTCGGTTGTCAGTACCGTACAAATGCTGATTAACGCCTACGCTTTTGGCCTGTATGAATCACTGGGGATTTTCATTCCGCTGATTGTCACTAACTGTATTGTTATTGGTCGCGCTGAAGCCTATGCTGCCAAAAATCCGATCATGCCATCTGCCATTGATGGTTTAGCCATGGGGTTAGGCGCCACTTTTGCGCTGTTTGTTCTCGGTGCGATGCGAGAAATTCTCGGCAATGGAACTCTGTTTGATGGCGCTGATCTGCTGCTGGGCAATTGGGCTAAAGTGTTACGGATAGAAATTGTTCATATGGATTCCCCTTTTCTGTTGGCTATCCTGCCACCGGGCGCTTTTATTGGCTTGGGGTTAATGCTGGCAGCGAAATACCTGATTGATGAAAAAATGAAAACCAGAGCAATAAAAGCAAAGAGCAATACAGTAGCAATGTCACCAGGACCAGAGAGCTCCATTTAATATGAACAAACAAAAGCGGATCGAAATTTTAACGCGTTTACGCGATAACAACCCAAAACCAACAACTGAATTAGTTTTCACCACCCCCTTTGAGCTGCTTATTTCAGTACTGCTTTCAGCTCAAGCGACAGATGTAAGTGTTAATAAAGCGACAGCGAAACTCTATCCAGTTGCCAACACACCTCAAGCCATTCTCAACCTTGGCGTAGATGGGCTGAAAGAGTATATAAAAACCATCGGCCTGTATAACACCAAAGCGGAAAACACCATTAAAACCTGCCGGATTTTGCTGGAAAAACATGGTGGTGAAGTTCCTGAGGATCGTGCTGCGTTGGAAGCACTGCCAGGCGTTGGCCGCAAGACAGCCAATGTGGTATTAAACACTGCATTTGGCTGGCCAACCATTGCTGTAGATACACATATTTTTCGGGTGTGCAACCGTACTCATTTTGCTCCCGGTAAAAATGTTAATGAAGTCGAAAATAAATTACTGCAAGTCGTTCCGGCTGAATTTAAAGTCGATTGCCATCACTGGCTTATTTTACATGGACGTTATACCTGTATATCCCGTAAACCTCGTTGCGGTTCTTGCATTATTGAAGATTTATGCGAGTACGATAGCAAACAAGAGCTGTAAAGGGCTAAGGGCCGTTGCGGTGAGACGAATAATCGGAAAAAGATGATTGCACTCTCACCCTCCTCTCTTTAAAGCACGCTTTGCTGCCGTCGAGGTGAAGATGGCCGCACTTCTGAAGGCCAGATTGTAAAAAATTTAGACTGCCAATTGATTTATTTTACAAATGAGATTTTCAACTTTGACTACATTATATTGCCTTTAAACTTAAAGAAAAAGTTTACCCTGAGTAACTATTATAATTTTCATTGCAAAATCCATACTGTTTTATGCTATTTTGAAGATGTTGCTTGCTCGACACCGCTTATTCGCGTAAAAATGTTGTTCCAAAACTATCTGATAATAACCCTCAACTTTCTCCGGATATTATGTTTCAAAACAATCCGCTGCTTGCACAGCTAAAACAGCAACTTCATTCCCAGACACTCCGTGTAGAGGGCCTCGTAAAAGGCACAGAAAAAGGTTTCGGATTTCTGGAAGTCGATGGGCAAAAAAGCTATTTCATTCCGCCTCCACAAATGAAAAAAGTGATGCATGGCGATCGGGTGACCGCCGCTATTCACACGGATAAAGAAAGAGAGATCGCTGAACCAGAAACATTGGTCGAGCCATTTCTGAATCGCTTTGTTGGCCGTATCCAGAAAAAAGAAAATGATAATCGTCTATGGATCGTTCCTGATCATCCTCTGCTAAAAGACGCTATCCCTTGCCGCTCGGCTAATCAAGTCACTCATCCGTTTCAAAACGGTGACTGGGCCGTCGCTGAAATGCGCCATCATCCTCTGAAAGGAAGCCGTGGCTTTCATGCAGAAATTACT
The DNA here is from genome assembly GCF_040256935.1 of Photorhabdus viridis. Lineage (NCBI taxonomy): Bacteria > Pseudomonadati > Pseudomonadota > Gammaproteobacteria > Enterobacterales > Morganellaceae > Photorhabdus > Photorhabdus viridis. The sequence continues at coordinate 99,658 of NZ_JBEJZY010000011.1, read as the reverse complement.
GGCTACATCACCGAAGGCGACAATCACTATGCGCCCTGGTGGGTAACACTGACCCGTCATAATCTGGAACGTAATGCGCCAGAGATGACTGCCGATTGCCAGTTGAATGATGGCGATCTTGAGCGGATAGACTTAACTTCTCTGGATTTTGTCACTATCGACAGTGCGACCACAGAAGATATGGACGACGCTTTGCATGTCGCCAAACAAGATGACGGCAGCCTGAAACTCAGCATAGCCATTGCTGATCCAACAGCTTATATCGCGGCTGACAGCGAACTGGACAAGATTGCTCATCAACGTGCTTTCACTAACTACCTGCCGGGTTTCAACATCCCCATGCTGCCGCGCGATCTGTCAGAAAACTTATGTTCTCTGCGTCCTAATGAGCGCCGCCCCGCATTGGTTTGTCAGGTGTCTATTCTTGAAGATGGTCAGATTGGTGACGATATCGCGTTTTTCTCTACCTGGGTTGAATCAAAAGCGAAGCTGGTTTACGACGAAGTTTCTGACTGGCTGGAAGGAAAAGGTACTTGGAAACCTGATTCTGAATCTATTACAACGCAAATCAATCTCTTAAAAGAAATGAGTGAACGCCGTAACCAATGGCGTCATCAACATGCCCTTATTTTCAAAGATCGCCCTGATTACCGCTTTATCCTTGATGAAAATGGTTATGTACTGGATATCGTCGTAGAACAACGCCGTGCATCAAACCGTATTGTCGAAGAAGCAATGATCACTGCTAACCTATGCGCGGCAAAAATACTGCGCGATAAGTTAGGCTTTGGCGTCTACAATGTCCATACCGGTTTTGAGCCACTCCAGATTGATCAAGTGGTTGATTTATTGAAAGAAAATGGTATCGAGGAAAATGCAGAAGAGTTACTGACATTGGATGGTTTCTGCAAATTACGCCGTGAATTGGATAAACAACCAACACAATTCCTTGATAGCCGTATTCGCCGTTTCCAGACTTTTGCAGAAATTAAACCTGAACCTGGTCCTCATTTTGGTCTCGGTTTTGATGCTTACGCCACCTGGACATCACCAATCCGTAAATACAGCGATATGGTTAACCATCGCTTGCTAAAAGTGATTATTCAAAAAACGGATGCAGAAAAACCAGCAGAAGAAACCTGCCTGCAACTGGCTGAACGTCGCCGCCTGAACCGTATGGCTGAACGCGATGTGGGTGATTGGCTGTATGCCCGTTTCCTACAACCACATGCAGGAACAGAGCAACAATTTACCGCAGAAGTCATTGATATTACCCGCGGTGGTTTACGTGTCCGTCTGGTAGAGAATGGCGCGGTCGCCTTTATACCCGCACCATTCCTGCATGCAGTGCGCGATGAACTGCAATGTAGTCAAGAAACTGGCACCGTGATTATCAAAGGTGAAGCCGCTTACCAATTGAATGATATTATCAACGTCCGTATTGAAGAAGTAAGAATGGAAACGCGTAATATCGTCGCCCGTCCCGCTGCCTGACTTTTCTGACAAAACTATGTTGAATCAAACTACAGCGTAATCGCTGTAGTTTGTATTTAAAAAATCTATCATCAGATGTCAGAACTTACATCATATTCAGCTCTAAATAATGAAGGACTAAAAATGGCAACCGATACCACAGTTGAAATAATTGATAATCATTTATAATTCATTAGATAACATTCCTTTAGACAGATTAGGTTATTAATACCAGAAATAACTTTATCCATAACAATCAAAGCAATATAAAAATATTTTCTATTATATGAAAACTATAAACAACAACATTAACCACCACTCTTCGTTATTAAAACTTAATAACCTGACATATTAAACCTGATAAAAAAGCATACGTAACCTTCTGTTAATAAATCTATTTACTGAAACTCGCCATCATTTATATATCAAAATTTATAACACACTATTTATTCATCCTTTTATAGAAAAATATAACTATGTGATTGCAAAATAATTTACATTGTGATTATTTTATTGATTGATAATTTTAAATATTAATAATTAGTGTTTGAAATTTATTTGAGTTGACTATAATCCAACGTGATCATCAATGTGATCTCAAATTCACCGAATAACGTTTCTATATAAAGAGTAACCAAGAAAAACCAGGTTAGTGCGGTAGCTATTGTCTATAGCTACTGCACTAATAAAAACAAAGCAATAATCGCTTTTAATTCGCAATATAAATGAAAAATAAAGGAAATAATTATGGCCATAACTACAGATCAAATCGCTGTTGACTATCCGATTCCTACTTATCGATTTGTCGTCTCTGTTGGTGATGAACAAATCCCTTTTAACAGCGTTTCTGGGCTCGATATTACGTATGATGTCATAGAATATAAAGATGGTACTGGTAATTACTATAAAATGCCGGGTCAACGTCAATTAATCAATATTACGCTACGTAAAGGGGTATTCCCTGGGGATACTAAACTTTTTGACTGGCTTAACTCCATTCAGCTTAATCAGGTTGAGAAAAAAGACGTTGCAATTAATCTGACCAATGAAGCCGGCACTGAAATTTTAATGACCTGGAGCGTAGCAAATGCGTTCCCAACGTCATTAACCTCCCCTTCTTTTGATGCCACCAGCAATGATATTGCGGTTCAAGAAATAAAACTTACTGCGGATCGGGTAACCATTCAGGCAGCCTAAAATATTTACGCAAAATACCGCCCAATAATTGGAGGCAATATATGCCAACAACAACAACTTATCCCGGCGTTTATATTGAAGAAGACGCCTCGCTGTCACTTTCCATTAGCTCCAGCGCAACGGCAGTGCCTGTTTTTGCCGCCGCAAATAGCAATTCATTTATAAATGACTATTCCCGAATTAATAGCTGGCTGGAGTATTTGAAATTAAAAGGCGAGGAATTTAAATCCACCAACATACTTGATGTCTCATTACGCGCCTATTTTATTAATGGCGGTGGATATTGTTATCTCGTCAAAACCACAGACTTAGCAGCACAAGTACCAAAACTTGACGATGTCACATTACTGGTTGCTGCCGGAGAAGATATCAAAGAAGCCGTAAGCACACTTTGTCAATCCGGCAAAGGATTATTTGCTATTTTTGATGGCCCGCAGAATAATACCAATATAAAAACACCAGAAACAGTACTCCAACCTTATCCCACTACCCATTACGGCGCAGTTTACTACCCTTGGCTGACCGCTGAATGGGGAGAGAGAAAAGCCCCCGTTGATATTCCGCCCAGCGCAGTAATGGCCGGTATTTATGCCAGTGTTGACAATAGTCGCGGAGTCTGGAAAGCGCCAGCTAACGTCCCAATTCAGGGAGGATTACAACCTAAATATCCGGTGACTGACGACCTGCAAGCACAATATAACAAAGATAAAGCGTTAAATATGATCCGCACTTTTCCTAAGAGTGGCACGTTGGTTTGGGGAGCCAGAACACTTGAAGATAGCGATAACTGGCGTTATATCCCGGTTCGCCGCCTGTTTAACAGCGCGGAGCGGGATATTAAAAATGCCATGAGCTTCGCGGTATTTGAACCCAATAGCCAACCAACCTGGAAAGCCGTCCATCGGACTATCGATAATTATCTCTATGCCCTCTGGCAACAAGGGGGACTGGCAGGGAACAAAGCTGAACAAGCTTATTTTGTTCAAATCGGTAAAGGCACCACCATGACCGAAGACGATATCAAACAGGGCAGAATGATCGTCAAAGTGGGTATGGCGGCGGTTCGTCCGGCTGAATTTATTATTCTGCAATTCACCCAAGATGTTGCCCAGTCTTAATGGAGCGGTAACTAATTCAGGATCACCGCCTATTTACCCTATTAAAGGAAAACCTCATGGCTTCTGCAACCTATGCCACACCGGGCGTTTATATTGAAGAAGACGCCTCGCTATCGCTGTCGATTAACACCAGCCCCACAGCTATTCCCGTTTTTATTGGTAAGTTTTTCAAAAAAGACGGGAGCCAACCAGCAAAAGGAAACTGTATTAGAACCGCCAATTGGTTGGATTTTACTTCGCAGTTTTCATTATCACCCGCAGTATCAGTAAAGGCTACAGCTGAGAGTGGTGACACAAAAACCTATACCTATTCTGCCACTGTTACCGCGACTTCTTACAGCGCCTTTGCTATACAGCACTATTTTAATAATGGTGGCGGCGTTTGTTATGTATTACCGTTGATAGAAACTGAACAAAGTGCTGTAACAGCAGAATTAGCAACGCTGCCAGATCTGATTGAAAAACAACAGGAGATTACCTTACTGGTCTGTCTTGAAATGGATACAACATTAAGACAGAAAGTCTACGATGCGGTAAATTCGCTATTGCGGGCAAAAATGGGTTACTTCCTGATTGCTGATAGCAAAGACGGGACAGAAAAACCAAATACCCAGACGGATAAAACCGCTGTCTATTACCCTGATTTAGTGACCTCTTTTACTTATAGCAAACCGGCAGATGCTGATATTAAGCTAGACGGCTATGATGGTGTTGAAACTCTAGCCAAGCTGAAAACGACTTCTCTAGAACAGTACACTAAAGTTAAAACGGCAATAGATACTGCATGGAACTCTGCTAACGTACCAACAACCTCCATTATCTTACCCCCAAGCGCTGCCGTCGCGGGTGTTTATGCAGCAACTGATGCCAGCCGTGGTGTTTGGAAAGCTCCCGCTAATGCAGCACTGAATAATGCCAAACCTGCTGTAGCAATTACCGATGCTGACCAAGGCACCATGAATGATGCAGGTATTAACGCTATCCGTCACTTTACCGGCAAAGGCACATTGGTTTGGGGAGCTCGAACGTTAGATCAAACGGACAATTGGCGCTACATCCCGGTTCGACGTTTATTTAACGCGGCGGAACGGGATATCAAAAAGGCAATGCAATTTGCTGTCTTTGAACCCAATAGCCAGCCAACCTGGAAACGGGTACAAACAGCCATTGACAACTACCTCTATCAACTTTGGCAACAAGGGGCACTCGCGGGAAATAAACCGCAAGAAGCTTACTTTGTCCAGATTGGTAAAGGTATCACCATGTCCGATACTGACATTAAGCAAGGAAAAATGATTGTCAAAGTCGGTATGGCGGCAGTACGTCCGGCTGAATTTATTATCCTTCAATTTTCACAAAACGTAGCACAGTAACCGTACTGAGGCGCGGTTTAACGCCGCGTCCATTCAGTCCAGTGTTGAATAAGAGGAGACAATAATGATAACGGAGATAAAACAGTCGGGCATCACGATAGCGGAAAATTCAATATCTCTAAAACCAAACAATGAATTTATCGGTGTCCCCGTTTTTATTGGCTATACCGAAAAAAATTCAAGCAATAAAACGGCTGTAAAACTAAATAGCCTGATGGACTTTACCCAAGCTTTCGGTGAATCAGAATTAACGTATTATTCAGTACGCCACTTTTTTGAAAACGGCGGACAGCAAGCTTATATATTGTCACTGAGGATCAATGAACCGTTAAAAGATTTTCAATCATTAATTACTGCCCTACAACAAGAATGGGTGAAACAAGCCATTTCCGCAGAAAGTGAAATCACGCTGATTGTCGCACCGGATATCACCCGTTTTAATGATGCCAACGCTCAAGAAGCCCTTTGGCTACAATTCTGGCAATCAGTTCTCGACCTTTGTAAAAGCCGACGCGGTGTTATGGGATTACTGGATGCCCCGGACGATCCGAAATTAGCCGCTGATTGTCTGGCTAATCTTTCTTCAAGTGATCGCCAATGGGGCGCCGTATACTGGCCAAGGCTAAAAACCACTTACCAGAAAGACAGCCAATATATTGTACTTTCACCTACCGCTGCGGTTGCTGCCATCATTCAACGTAAAGACCATCAGAAAGGCGTATGGACTGCACCCGCTAATGTGGCTTTAGCTAAAGTGATCAGCCCGGTACGCTCTTACATTGAAGCAAGTGCCCTCCTTAATCTTAATCAAGAAGGCACTTCGTTGAATCTAGTTCGCAGCTTCCCCGGCAAAGGCATTAAAATCTGGGGATGCCGCACTCTGGACAATATGCGGGGTTCCCCTTGGCGCTACATCCAGATTCGCCGTCTGGCTTCCTATGTCGAAACCCACATGACCCAACTAGGCCGGGCCTTTGTCTTCGAACCCAATAACGCCATCACTTGGATGAAATTTAAAGGTCAGGCCCACAACTGGTTACATCAATTATGGCTAAAAGGTGGATTGCGAGGCACTCAGGAAGATCAGGCATTTGAAGTGTTATTGGGTGTTAATGAATCAATGAGTGAAGCGGATATTTTAGCCGGAAAGATGATCATGAAAATCAAACTGGCCCTGTTAATTCCAGCAGAATTTATTGAGCTGAGTCTAACGTTTGATATCCGTAACAATACCGTATCTAGCTAATCTCAACAGGGGAAAAACATGCTCAACTTATACACCCCGTCAGTATCACACCGTTTTATCGCCAGTTTTCTGTTTAACAACATTCCCAGTCCACTTGATATCGCCTTTCAGCGCATATCGGGCCTGAACCGAGAACTGCAAACCACCCAACACAGCCAGGGTGGGGAAAACGCCAGAAATGTCTGGCTAGCCGAAAAAATCCAACATGGCAGCTTGGTGCTGGAACGTGGCGTCATGACCATCACCCCACTCACCTTAATATTTGATCGCGTCCTGCGCGGCGAAAAAGCGATTTATGCCGATGTCGTCGTCATGCTGCTCAATGAACAATCTTTACCCGTGGGAAGCTGGACAGTCAGTAACGCGCTACCGGTTCGGTGGTCCACCAGCGACTTTGATGCCAATAGCAATGCCGTTTTGGTGAATTCCCTGGAATTACGTTATCAGGATATGCGCTGGTTAGGAGTGAAAGCATGACTATAGAAATTAAAGAGCTGATTATTCAGGCAAAAGTTACCGATCCAACGAATGATCAACTCGGCCCACGAACATTAGCCCAAGAAAAACTGGATAACGCCCGTTTGATTGAGATGGTGAAACGGGAGGTATTAGAGGCATTACGTGAAACAGGAGGTGATTATGAGTTTAATTGAACGCGGTTTATCCAGACTCACCCTTTCCGCCTTCAAAGACCGGGAAGGGAAAGTTTCCGTCGGCAGTTTGCAGGCCATGTATAACCCCGACACGATCCAACTCGATTATCAAACCCGCTATCAACAGGATGAAAGTGTCAATCGTGCCAGCCAAAGCAGTCGCTATGTGTTATCCCAGCCAGCCGGATTGTCATTAATTCTGCTGTTTGATGCATCAATGCCCGGTAATAACACGCCAATAGAAACACAGCTTGCGACCTTAAAATCCCTGTGTGCGGTGGATGCCAGCACCAAAGTACCCCACTTCCTGAAAATCAAATGGGGCAAAATGCGCTGGGAAAATAAAGGCTATTTTGCCTGCCGGGCCAATGGCCTTGCGATCAACTACACCTTGTTTGACCGGGACGCCACCCCATTGCGGGCCAGTGCGACCTTATCCTTGGTGGCAGACGAAAGCTTGGTTATTCAGGCTACCGAGCGACAGTTAAAATCACCTCCAGCCACTGCGGTTAGCGTAACCGATATGCTTTCCCTACCCTTGATCGCCTTAGGTGCTGGCGCTTCGCTGGCCGGTGGTATCGATTATCTCTCGCTGGCCTGGCAAAACGGTCTGGATAACCTTGATGACTTTACCCCCGGACAAACCCTACAAGCTAAGGGGGATGCATGAAAATACCCTCAGTAACCATCAAGATAGGTGGTAAAACACTCAATCAATTTACCGTGATCAGTCTGACAACCAACCATCACATCAACGGCATCCCTTCGGCCAACATCACTCTAGGTATTGCCGGGGATGCCAGTCATATTTTTGACGCCAAGACGCAGGGTGAATTGGCAAGCTGTCGGCCAAATAATGAAGTAATCGTGCAGATACAAAAAACCGTGTTATTCAAGGGTGTTATCGTGCGGCAAACGCTGGGGCTTAAAGGTCAGGACAGCATCATTACCCTGACAGCAAAACATCACCTGCAAAAATTAACCCATAGCTTTCACTCACAGCTATTCAATAAACAGAGTGATGAGGCAATTATCAAAAAACTCTTCAATCAGAATGGCATCCAAACAACGATAAAGCAGGCCCCTCAACTTAAAACCGTTCATGAACAAATGGTGCAATTTCGTTGTAATGACTGGGCATTCTTAAAAAGCAGACTGGTTGCCACTAATACCTGGCTGCTACCTGGCAATGAATCGGTTACGTTGATAACACCTAAAGCTCTGAATAGTTCAACTGTACATACGATCCACCAGCATAGCAGCGATCAGGACATTGTGCTGTTTGAAGCGGACCTGCAATGGAATAACCAACACAGCCCTAAAACAGTGAGTATACGTACCTGGGATATTGCCCAACAAAAGCTTTCTCAGGGAACTCAGGTGAAAAACAGCGGGCTTGGCAGTCACAAACTGGCGATAGACAGCATCGAAACCCTAACCAGCCAAGAATGGCAATGGGTTCTCAGCTATCCGCTGGATAATGAGCAAACCAAATATCTTGCTCAAGGCATCATGGATAACCTGCGAAGCCATAACATCTCCGGCAGTGTTGAAGTTGAAGGCAATGACCGCTATCAACCGGGTGATCTCCTTGCACTAAACGGCTTTGGTCAAGGCATGGATGGTCAAGTGATTATCACCGGCGTCAGTCAGAGGATTAATCAGCGACAAGGCTGGCGCACCCGGTTAACCTTAGGTATGCCACCAGACGTGGAACATCCCGTACCGCAAGTTAAAGAGCTGCATATCGGTATTGTGGAAAAATACCAAAAAGACAGCCAATCACTGGGCCGTATTCCGGTCAGAATACCGGCATTAAACCTAACCCAAGGTGTACTTTTTGCCCGCTTAAGCAAACCTTATGCCAGCAACGAAAGTGGATTCTGCTTCTACCCTGAACCGGGGGACGAGGTGATTATCGGTTTCTTTGAATGTGATCCCCGTTTTCCGGTGATATTAGGTTCCATGCATAATCCGAAAAATAAATCTCCGGTAGAACCCAGTGAGAAAAATCCGGTGAAAACCTTAATTATCAAACAAGGAGATAACAGGCAGGAATTAATATTCGACAATAAAGAGAACACCATAGCACTTAATTCAACTAACAACCTCATCACTAATGCCCAGGAAATTAAAATACAAGCCGAGAAATCCCTGACAGCCTCCGGAAAATCAGGGATAGATATTAAAGGCTCGAAAATCAACTTAACACAATAATAAGGTATTGAGATGACAAAAGAAATATTAGCCGATATTTATGGTCGCGGCTGGAAATTTCCGCCACAGTTTTCTCTTGAGACTGGAGTAGAAATGGCCGAAGGTGCCGAAAATGTTCGCCAAAGTATGAAAATCCTTTTTCTGACTGAACCCGGTGAGCGAATTATGCATGAAGATTATGGCTGTGGTCTGAATGATTATATGTTTGAAAATATCAGTGATGAATTGTTATCGGAGATTCAAACCCGCATTGAAGAGCGAGTACTGCGCTATGAACCCCGAGCAGAAATCACAGATATCCAAGTCAATCAGAAAACAGGCTCACCTAATACTCTACACATTCAAGTGACCTACTCCCTGAGAGGCAGCGGAATCAGTCAACAACTTGAAGGTATCCTTGAGATCGGCGAAGGCCGAGTGCAGGTGGGCTTATGAGCAAACAATTAATCATTGATGGTGACAGCCTGCTATTTGAGCCATTCTTCGGCAACCGGCAGGTCACCATTTTGGGATTAGCGACCATCAGAGGCAGCGGACACGCGCAAATCCAGGGCAAAAAGATCGCCATTGTGGGTGATGAAAAAAAGGTGCAACTTCAAGCGCAATACATTACTCCAAGCCACCCGATACCCGGCATGGGGATGGTCACCATTGCTCAATTGGATACCAGTCAACAGGTAAACTTTTGCCGCAGCCCTGCCACAGTGATTGTTGCCGGGCAGCAATTTACCGCCCGTTTTACCCCGACACAGCCGGCAAATAACCCATCAACGGGCCCGGATGTAACAGCACCCAGTATGGGAAAAGGTCGTTTTATTGCCAGTCAATATGCCGTCAATGCCGGATAAATAGCCCTTCAAAATTCATTATTAAATAACGATCTTATTCTGTAAAAAAACACCAGAAATATATTCAAATAATAGGTGGTATAATATGGGACTCATCGAATTAAAAAATAAACTCGCCGCTATCGTACCAGAGACAGAATTTAAACTTGATGAAAGAAGTACACTGGATATTTTAAACTGGCTACAAGAATACTCTAAGGAAATACCTTTCGGTCAAGAGAAAGAAAAATTCTGGGATAGCTTCTATTTTATTCAGAAAAATAGCCCTGAACAATTAGCGGATATTTACCATAACGCCAATAAAGCAAATGGTCATTTACCGGCACATCAGGCTTTTGTGTTGGCTTTTTTAAAACTATTAGAAACGACCAAAGTTTTATTTAACACTTTTCCGGCACGGCATCGTGATCTTTATTATCGGGAATTATTGGGACTGAAACCAAGAAGTGCTCAAGCGGATAGCGTCGCCATAGGCATTACCCTGAATTCAGACAACCCAGAATATCTTATCCCTAAAGGAACCCTGTTTGATGCCGGACAGGATAGCGCTGGAAACCCATTACAATATGCATCAGATGCTGATTTATTAGCGAACCAAGGGAAACTGACCGATCTGCGTTGGTATCGGAAAGATAACGGTGGCTGGAAATCAGCAATACTACTAAACCACTCAGATAATATTGAATTACCTAAAAATGGTATTAAGCTTTTTAGCCCCTTTTCCGAAGATAACTCGGTCTTGTCCGGTTATCTAATTACCTCCTCTTTATTTGCTATGTCGAAAGGAGTACGTAGTATCGAGGTAACTCTAGCAAGTGAGTGGACGGGTAATTCTGGAGACATTACTGCTCAGATCAGTTCTGGAAAACATTGGCTTTCACTATTAGTAAAAAAAGAGACCAACCTTAAACTCACCAAACTCACCTTAAGCTTATCAGCTAACGATGGACCCATCAGCCTCCCTGATGACTTAGATAATATGGAGTTTAATGCACCCGTATTAAAGCTGGGCACCACTCAGGGGCCTATACTACCCAAGATTACTGATATTGAAATTAGCATTAACGGCAGTAGTAATATGCGCTATGCCTCTGATAGTGGTATTGAAAACATAGGTACGGCTAGTTTTCCTTTTGGGCAATCACCGTCACTAGGTTCCGGTTTTAATCTGATTTCCCCTGAATGGTATGGTGTTGAAAACGCAACACTCACTATCACCCCACAATGGGTGGGATTGCCAACAAAAAGTTTTAAAGATTGGTATAAAGGGTATGAGACCAAACCAGATAATGGTGCATTCAAAGTAATGGGATATTTAGTCACACCTAAGAAAGAAACCAAACTAGAAAATACTGGACCTCAACCATTATTTGATGGTACGGATAAACCACAAGGAAAAAGCCTGAGTTTTTCTTTGCCAGCAATGAATTATCCTATTGCAGATAGTCAATCCCCAAATGACTGGCCAGCGTTTATTCGTGTAGAACTAGCTGAACAGGATTTTATGCATTCTCAGTATCAGAAAAATCTTCTGGATAAAAATCCCCCCTATACGCCTCAGATCAGCTCATTGAAAATTGAATTCAAAGCAAAAATTAAAACCGACCAATATTCCGTTTATCCCCTAACGCCTTTTGGCTGGGACAAAGCAGGAAAAGATATAGCATCACTAACCGACGACGCATTCTATTTAGGTTTTACTGATATATTACCAGGACAAACTTTATCTTTATATTGGCAGTTAGAAGGTTCTGAAAAACTCCCTTTATCCTGGTTTTACCTCAATAAAAACAACAGTTGGCATCCACTGGATAAGTTGATTGACGATAAAACTCACAACCTGTTTGATCGAGGAACCTGGCGTACTTTGTTACCCCATGATGCTTCAAATCAAACCTCTCTAATGCCAACAAATAAATACTGGCTAAAAGCTGAGATAGTTGGTGAAAAAATGCCTAATTATCCAAGCATTAAAGGTCTATTGTATAACGCGATAACCGCCACTCTAATTAACGTAGAAACCATTGAATCGGAGCACTTAATCAATGGATTAGCCATCAGCAGCATTAAACAGCCGGTCAACGCATCTGTTGCAATTAATGATATAACTCAACCCTGGACCTCCTGGGATAGTCGCCCAAAAGAAGACGAGCAAACCTTCCTAAAACGGGTTCCTACCCGGCTTTCCCATCGTAACCGAGCATTGAATTGGGACGATATTGTCACTTTACTAAAAGAGCAATTTATCAGTATATTTGATGTTAAATACCCTTCTACTAATGAATTAACCAAAATACCAGCGCCAGAAAATCGCCAATTAGTCGTTATCCCTGATAATCGTTACAAAGATAATAATGATTCACTCCGCCCAGAATTGAACCAAGCCCGATTAACTGAAATGGTCGAATGGTTAGATCGATTAAGCAGCCCTTGGACAACTATTGAAATTAAAAATCCCACATATGTTGACGTGGAGATCAACTATCAGCTGGAGTTTGCCTCAGACGTTAACTCCGATTATGGCTACCATCAATTACAACAGGAACTAAGTAGAATCTACATGCCGTGGGGAGAAAATACGGCTATTGGCGTAACACCAGGTAATCGCATTGACTATTACCAGTTATTAGCCTCAATTCAACAATCATCTCTAGTTGAACGGGTAAAAAGCTTAACTTTGAAAAAAAATATCCAATCCACGAGTGGCGTAAGTCAAAGTAGCGATAAAAATATCAAGGCTGCCGATAACGAAGTACTGATCTTAGTCTGGTCAGGTAATACTTATCCAACCCAAGGAGCTAACTAATGAGTAATAAAGATACCCTATTTCCCATCATCAAAGACGATATTGCCTTTGATACCTTACTTGCTCAGGCAAAGACCGTTATTGAGCAACAATCTGGTCAATATTGGAATGATACGGGCGAAAATGATCCCGGCATTACCTTACTGGAAGCTTGTTGTTATGGTGCCTCTGATTTAGCTTACCGCCATTCATTACCCCTGAAAGATCTTCTTACACCTAAGCAAGAAGAACGGGCACCCGATGACGGTATTTTCCCAAAGGAGTTTGGCCCACAAAAAATATTGACCTGTGGCCCCATCAACGAAGAGGATTATCGCCGGGCTTTGCTAGACTTACATAGTGATGACACCTTCAATGGTTATTTTCTCTTTAACGATGCACAACTAATACGTGATGATAAAATTAAAAATAAAGATGAGCGTTATCACTATTGGTATAACAAAGAAAAGCGTGAATATAGTTTTAAAAATTCCCAATTGGATAGAAAATTAACTCTGAAAGGAAACTATTGGCTTTACTTGCTTCCCAGCAGGGAAACTCAGAGTAATAAAGCGAATCTCGCTCTGGCAAATGAAAAGCTTAAAGGTTTTCTGAAAGATAACCGAAATTTGGGGGAATCAGTTAGTAAGATCATTTGGTTGAAACCCGTTGATCTACCATTGAGGATTGATATTCAACTTAATAATGACGTCAAAGATATCGCTGATATATTTGCTAAAGTTTATACAACGGCGGAACAAATGATTCTTGAAAAACCACAACGTTATACCACCCAAGCAATGAAAAAAATGGGTTTCAGTAATGAAGAAATTTTTGATGGACCTTATTTACATCATGGTTGGATACCTCAATTACCTCCAATCAAAAATTACGACGACTCAATGGAATTAAATCTAAGTCCTTTAGTTAATCGATTATTGACTATTAAAGGCGTTCAAAGTGTAACCCGGCTGGAATTAGATAAGAATAATGATAGCATTATTTCTCCGTTACCGGATGATAATTGGTCTTGGAAAATAGCTAAAGAATATTATCCCAGGCTGTGGGGAGAAGATCCATTAGCCTCGATTACCGTATCAGGAAACAATCTGCTCGCCATTACTGCAAAAGGTGGAATTAAAGCTTCCGTTACTAAACCACAGATAGAAGAAAAAATAATTTTAGATCATCTGATTAACACTACACCAGAGTTATTATATCAAGGGAGACATCGTAAAGTCCTAGATTATTACCCGATAAGCAATAAATTACCTGCCTGCTATGGATTACAAACCAATACAGATACCCCTCAGAAAGTACAATTGCAGCAATTTATGCTACCTTTTGAACAAACGCTAGCTAATGGTTGTGCCGAACTTGCTCTGCTGCCAAAACTATTGGCATTTAAGCAACGGGGAAATAGTGTATATGGTGTTCAGCCGCCTTTTGAAGCTAATACGATCAATCAAAAAAACCAGCAGAATATAGAATTTAATTTACAAGAAAAACTTAACAATGACGCTCAAATCTACAATAAAGGAAAAATCCAGGATCAAAACTATATTAAGGAACTGGCTATTCTTGATTATCTGTTAGGATATTTTGGTACTCATCGTGCAGCCAGACCACTGACATTAAACGCATTAGATTTTCTATCTACTCAACGTGGCTATTTGGCACAACAACCTGAACTGGCCTATCAACGTAATAATATTCGTATTGATAAAGTATCAGCACTGCAAAAACGGATTGCGGCACGGCTAGGCTTGGGTGAAGAATGTTTCAAAGAAAAACCAGAATTAGATAAGCTCCCTTTTTACTTAATTGAACATCGCCAACTTTTACCAGTAAAACCTAATAAGCAATTCGACAGTGAACAGACACCAAATAAACTGGAAATTAAAAATGATCCCAATTCTCGTCATCATCTCTTAATCATTACACAACCAAATACAGCAGGCCAATTACTACATGGTCAAGTGATTAACCTGATTATTATTGAAGGTGATAGAAAATTCACATTGCGGGGCCAAATGATCATCGACATTAAAGGAGAATCATTCTCTCTCAACATCCGTAATAGTGCTGCTCTGGAACACAATCTCAAAAGAGTACAAACCGCATTTGAGAAAGGTAATTTGCGCTGGAGCGATAGCACAATATGGATGGAAGATATGGATTATCAACTGGTTTATTCCGATGAAGTACATCAAAATAATAAAGAAGACGATGAACTCTGGATCACCTCCGGCCCACATAGTCCTTTTCCTGCTATGATCAAAGAAAATGACGAAATCACATTAAAATATGTAATTTCACCATATAAGCCACCTCATCTATCTACCGAAGCATTTGTTCGTTCTGAGTCTCCATCTGATTATATACTTAAAGCTTGTGTGAAAGAGTTTGATCGCATTAAAGGCCAGATAAAACTTAAAAAATGTAAAAATCAACAAAATAATTTCCCATCAAAAACGGAAGCATGGCGCTATCATTGGTATTTTTCTAGTGAAAAATATTCCCAGACCGATCGTTTTTCATTTGTTGTCAGTGTAGTGATTAATCACCAATTAATTGAGAATGACAATGTTGATCCTTACAAATTGGAATCTTGGGTAAAAACCGAGATTTTAACTGAATTTCCTGCTCATATTTCTACGATTATTCACTGGTTGTCACCAGAACATTTCGTGAACTTTGCCAGCACTTATAAACGCTGGCAAAACAATGGAGCCCCTTTAGGAGATGAGGCATATAAAATTTTAGAAACGTTAACCCTAGGACGTCTACCCTCAGAGTTAACAGGTATTGGTAGTATGCGAATTTCCACTGCACAACAACGTATTGAGGTAATTGGTCAATCGAGCGATCAATGGAACGAAGAAGTGGTAAAAGGTAATCAGCTATTATATATACCCTATACTAAAAGTATATTGCGGGTAGATATAGATCTTAATAAAAATAATAATAAAGAAACGTTTATTTCAGAGCATTTGTATAAACCCGCAGATAATAAAGGCAAGTTGGTATTTTTAACCGATAACGAAAAAATAGGGCCTGAATATGTCAGCTCGGAATCCAATAATGCATGGACAGATTACCATATTAAAGTAAAAAAGAATAAAAATGATATTATTACCGATGAAATATTGCATATTAAAGGAAGTAAAAAAGTAGGACTTAACTTATCATGGAAGGCAATGAATTTATATGATCCTAATGCAGATAATCGCTGGTCATTCTATTATGGATTTGTATTAGGTAATAACCAAAATCTTTCTGGTGCATCATTTTACACTGAGGAGCCGCTTATTTTATCACTGAATTACATATCTAATCCTAATGATCTTAAAGGAGAAGTGCGTACAAAATTTGGTTTTTATTTTTCCTATAATGGGAACAAGCTTTAACAATATGAAATAAGGCATCTTGTTTATTCACATATCAAAACATTTCAATAATATTGCTATTATTTTAATCTCTCTTAGTATAATAACCCACATAATATAAGGTAATAAAAATGAAAAATAAAACTAATCCGGAAAATATCAATATTGAAACACAAGGGCCTTCAATCAGTGATTTAAAAAACCGCTTTAAAGAAGGCAGTATTCCGTTACAGACGGATTTTGCCAACTTGATTGATATTGCTGATATTGGTCGTAGAGCAGTTGGCAAAGCACCCGATCAAACCGATACCCCAAATTCAGCTCTAAGACTGGATAGCCATGGTAGATTAGTCGTTAAAGCTGGCAACGGTATAACCATTGATTCAAATGGTGTCAACATTGATCCAAATAGAATATTTCCCAAAGGAATGATTGTGATGTTCTCTGGTAATAGTGCTCCTGATGGGTGGACATTTTGTGATGGTAACAACGGAACCCCAGACTTAAGAAGCCGTTTTGTCATGTGTGGTGAAACTATTTCTGAAACAGGGAAAAGCAGTAATAAAGCCAGTGGAAGTGGGGATGGAAAAAATTTTTCCAAAAACACAACATCAACTGTGGTTTTGGTAAATGTTACCGTACAAAACACAACATTAACAGAATCACAAATACCCGAGCATAAACACATTGAGAGTATGCCCTATTATAACACTCAAGGATTCGCATATGGTCATATAACTATAGGAAAAACTGACTACAAATTAGACAACTCAAATAATGGATATATATGGACAAAATCATATGGGACAGACTCATCTGGGTCAGACTATCACCCATATACATCAAATATAGGATATGGAGAAGGACATAATCATAATGCAACAGCATCATCTCCTTCACATACTCACAGTGTTGATGTAGTTCCGCCTTATTATATTTTAGCTTTTATTATGAAACTCTAACTTCATCCCACACAGAAAGACTTAAATTATCTATTTTTTACTCATTACCAAGGATATATTGATATGACTTCGGAGCCAAATCTTTTAAACCGGATTGCCATTACTATTGAAGCTAATAAATATGGATTAAACATCTGCCAATGATGCAAATTGAGATGCAGGTAGCAATTCTGGCGGATAAGCAAGCCATGTTAAAAGAAAATCTGCCGGCTAATATCGTTCAGAAAATGAATATTACTCATCTATGTCAGCGTTTTTCATTTACACCAGAAACATTACCGCTAATTCTTACAGAAGCTTATCAATACCAGTCCCTGCGACAACCGGAAGGCCAATTAGAAGAAGCAAACTTACGTAAAGCATTAAGTTTCCGCACCCAACAAAATTTCGACAAATTAGCCCAACGAATCACCCCCAAACGCAGTTTTAATGATTTAGTGATTTCAGATGCATTAACTCAACAGTTAAAAGAAATCATTGCCGCCATTAATTACCGTGACCAAATATTAAACGCAGGCTTTCAGGAAAAAATAGGTTATGGTACCGGTATTAGCGCTTTATTTTACGGTGAATCAGGGACTGGAAAAACCATGGCCGCAGAAGTGATTGCCAGGCATCTTGGCGTTGATTTGATTAAAGTGGATCTTTCCACCGTGGTGAATAAATACATCGGTGAAACAGAAAAAAATATCTCTCGAATTTTCGATCTAGCCGAACCGCCGTTTTACCTTTATTACCCGTTTTACTTATCCTGATGAAGTCTTACGCAAAGAGATGTGGCAAGCAATCTGGCCAGAACAACTTAACTTATCAGATGAAGTTAATTTTGAGTATTTGGCTAAACAAGCCGATCTAACCGGTGCTAATATCAGAAACATTGCCTTATTATCATCAATGTTAGCGGTAGATGATAATGGTGAACAAATTGAAAATAAACATATAGAGCGGGCAGTGATACTTGAATTGAATAAAACTGTCCGGCTGATTTTTTAAACATTTAATAAAATTGGAGTTAATATGACAAATATAATTAATCCTGATAATGCTATTATTTCGGTTAATAACGCATTAAATGAGATTTTATCTCAGCGTTTAAGCATCTCTGGTCAGAAAATTGATATCCGCTTTGATCTGCCAGAAGTAAACTCAATCCCATCAGAACCGACAGTCAGTGTATTTCTCTATGATATACACGAAGATCTGCAATTACGTTCTGCCGAATCAAGGCTTTATAACCCTGCAACCAGCACATTATTACCAGGGTGGGTAAATATTAACTATAACTATTTAATTACTTATTGGCATTCGAGTAAGTCAGGTGACGGCTCAAGTCCAGACAGTCAGCCAAATAATCAAGCTGCACGAGTCATGACATCTATTTTGAATGCGTTAGTTAACAACCGCCAATTATTTAAAATTCCCGGAGCATATACCAGAGTTATCCCACCACAAGAAAGTCTAAATAGCCTGGGTAACTTTTGGCAAGCGCTCGGTAATCGCCCTCGCCTTTCTTTGTTATATTCAATTACCGCACCGGTAAAACTGCAAGATATTAACGACATCATAAAACCCGTTAGCCAAATTTCCACTTTTGTAGATCAAAAATCAAATCTGGACAATTCGCCAATAAATAAATCTTTATTTAGCAAATTGTGCACCGATTTAGGTGGCACAAAAGATGTCCATCTTGCCCTTGCGAAAGTGAATTTGATAACTAGACTCGCCACAGAAAATAATGAAAATCAGAATAATAAAAATGTCACTCTTGAAGTTTCTGGTATTATCAATTCAATTTATTCACAACAAATAAGAGATATTCTTTCAAAATGGCAAAATAGCCATAGCGCCATTGTTAAGGTAAGTAACACAGGTATTATTATTAAAGGGTATTCTGAAAAACTAACTGAAATAAAGGATAATAAATAATCACAATCATATTAACTATGGCATATGAAAAAGATATTTTTTTGATATATTTTCAATTAAATCCAACAGGTGGTAACATGATGCTAAAATACAACAAGGAAGATGATTATATTAAAAAATTAGGGGGACATTAAAATGTAGAGACAGATAATCATCTTAAATTTACAATAATGCTTCACCTAAAAAATAATTTAAAATCTATTTAATACAATGTCAAACAAATGGCCTCATAGAAATATAATAGATTTGAAGATTAATTATGATAATATTTTTTCAACCTCCAACTAATAGGTAATAATATGGAAAGAGAATATAGTGAAAAAGAAAAACAAAAAAAGCGCCCGCAGTTAAATTGTGGGACTACAATAAGTGAACGTATAGCAGCACTTAATATAAATGAATTATCTAACATCAAGCAACCAGTTCCTCAGTTTGCAAGACCCTATACATCCAATAGACCTATCCCCACACCCGTGCCTATAGATTCTGAAAAATTATTAGAATCAAATAATTATGATACAACGTCTTCAACTTTAACTGTTGGAAAATATAAGTTAGAGCTGACAAGTCAAGGAAAAGTCGTTGTCTTTAGAGGTGATAATCGGACTCCTGAACAGATCGTAGCAGCAGGTGGATTCTATCCATGGTCAAAACAGAGTGCTAGCAAAATTAAAAAAGAGCTAATAAATGAATTTATTGATATTGGACCTTCAGCCCATATGATGGGGCATGTTAGGAGTCCAAATAAAAACTACGTTTCGACAGGGATGAATATGGATTCAGGTGGATTCGGAGAACAATCTAATTACCTATATAGAATGGAAATCCCTGGACTAAAACCGCAGGATATGAATGACAAAACTATTGGTGAAAAAATTAGACAAGATAAAAGGGGAATTAATTACCCTCACTTTTTAATGAGCCATTTAACTCTTGCAGAGTCAGAGTTTGTCGCAATGATACCAGCACGCTCTGAAGAACTTACATTTATCACTCCTATTCCCCTTAGTTATATAACCTCGTACAGGAAAAGGGGAACAAATACGTGGAATCTAATGTCTCTTAAGAAATAAAATCCTACAAAAATTACATTGGTATTAATACACTGTTTAGCCTCCCAGGTTAAGGAGGCTGGATTGTGAATTACAATGATGATTTTATATTTATAACACCAGTTCCAGGATGATAACATCAAATAATCCAATTTATTTCAGGAGATAAATAAACAGAGAAATTCGAAAAATATAAATATATACGAAACATGCTGAAATCATCTATTTTTACTTTTTTTCAAAAAATGCAATAAAAAATTTAACATATCAAGAATAGAAAACCAATTATACATTTTTCCCCATTACATATACATGTCGGAATATAAAATCAAAAGAATATAAATTAGAATTAATGGTATTAATAAGCAAGAACCAAATTATGTACATTTAACACATATTAGTTGAGGTTAATATTAACAAGAAAAAATAATAGGAAGTTAGAATAAAGATTAAAATATTAGCTTATGATCAAGAGGGCAATAATGTCAAATTGATTCATAAACTCCGGCTATAGAAATTAGTGTTGTTTAATATAAATTTTGGGTCATAAATGATTGGAGTGAAATATGAAAAAATATGAAATGTTAACATTAAGGCGAGATCTCGAGTCACTAGGTTATAAAAAAAAGAACAACCCATTCTTATGGGAACAAAATAAGAATACTGTTCATGAAAGTCTTTCCAATGAGTTCCCTAACAATCGAAGGAACAAGAATCATCTTAATGATTTAGCAGAGTATTGCTGGCTGGTTTATCGTAAAGCCTTTTTATCAAAGGGGCCTATGTTAATTGGTCGAGCTAATGATCTTTGGCAAGAAAAATGGCTTAAGCCGCTTGGACTTGGTAAAGGAATAAATGAGAATTTATGGAACAAAAATGCCCATGGAAATATGCTGGTAATAGACAAATGGTCCGGTGTAATCAATGATTGTTGGGTACTTGGCGGTATTCATAGACATGCAGATTTTCATCTAATGTCAACAGCAGCCCCTGCTAATTTATGGAATCACGAAGAGGGCTACCATGTCGTTACAGCGAGAGAAATATTAGGTCTTCTCAATTTTGGATATCAACGAGAAAAACGAGGTGGACAAGTGATTTATACATGTAAGAATTATTCTTCTGCCGATAGGGCGAGTCTTCTCCCCTATAATATTTTAATGAAAAAGGCAATAGGACAGGGGCCGTCTTCAATTACAAAGCTTATTTTTGAACAAGTGACAGGTTTTAACGAGGAAATTAGAGCATTCGATTATTCTAGCTTAAAACATGTGTAGATAAGAAGTTTACTGAATAAAATGACATTCACCTTCGATCCGACCGTACATTCTGGCACGCCCACGGTAAATGCATTGGACAACCGAGGCTTGACCGAGCGGGAAACCGTTTTCCACCGAGCCAAAGCTGGCGACGATACCGATATAAGAATTTCTCATCATCAGTATGATTTACACGGAAATCTGACCCAAAGCATTGACCCGCGCCCGTATGAGCTGATGCAAAAAAACCTTAAATTTAGTGATATCAATACAAATACCAATCATAAATAAATAAAATAATTTTATAAATTTATTTTCAGCCGCGTAGTCATCGTTCAGTTGCATCAATCCCTGAATACGCGGCTGAAATGCGTTAGATCATGCCACATCAGATACTCGTTTCTTAGTACCGTCTTCTTTAACGACTGCTCTTTCATCCCGCTTCCCCTACCCCATTTGTATCTGATTAATTACAAAGGATTTGTTAACCCATCCTATCATTTCAGTCATCAGGTAAATCGCTAAAACTAACCCGAATCTTACTTGCCGTTTACTCAATACGGAGGTTTCATTAAGATGCCTATCATAAAAAATAATAAATAAATACTTATATATAATTAAACAAATTAATAATTTCCACTTACATTAATTAGTATTTTACATTAATTTGATTTAATTATAATTGACCAACTTGATTAATGTGATTTTAAAGTTATTTGTTATTAATAGTAACCAATGTAAATCAGATTGGTGTGGTAGTGATTTAGTTAACTCTGATCATCATTCCCATTCATCTTTCCATTAATTTGGTAAATACATGCAGTGAAACAAAATTGTAAAAATACATGACAACATTGTAGTTCTTATTTTTCATCTATAAATATAATCAACTAGGAGGATTATATGTCACATTCCGATTATGATATTGAAAATACCAATAGTAATGCACCCTATGTAAAAGGGGAAAATAACAGCATTTTATCTCCAATAGTAGAATCTTCATCCTGGAATCAACGATATCCTGATCAAGAAGAAACAGAATATACTGTAGTCCAAGGAAAACATTGGGAATACCAACGTAATAACAATGAAGATTGCAAAGATAATAAATGTAATAAAAATAGCGATGAGGTATTTGTCTCTTTGTTGAAGGGTAATCAGAATTACCCAACTTGGATCACATCCGATGTTAAATCAACGAGCTTATACATAGTTGAAAATCTGTCTTCTTATCGTCAATATTCACCTGAATTCAAAAATTCTTTAAAAGAAAAGTTGAGCATAGTTTTTGGAAACTATTCCGAAATAAAATATTCTGATTTACTGTATACAATAAATAACATCCTTAACCTTATTTTTATAAAAGATTACAAGAAAACAGATAGCGATGTAGCAATAAATACGCTAATGGCAAAGATGGAGATTATTAACAAACTAGAAGATCTGCATAAAGATGAAGTCGCCACAGATAAAATAAAAATAGATATATGGGACGAATTAGGTATCAACCCAGAAGAACCTCTACTGAAAATATATCGTGAGGCATTTTCCACAGGCGATATCGATGACGAAATCTATTCAGATGCACTGCTAACTTTTATGTCAAATGGCAATATAGAGTTAAGCGATAAAGAAAAGTCAGATTATAACCAACGAATTAAAGATAAAGAAGATCTTTTTAATTCGTATAAACAAGGAATTGAAAAGGTAGCGAAACTAATTACCTCAACTAATATTAATCCAGGCATACCCATTACTCGCTCGGAGATTAATCAAGGTATTAATATTGGCGATGATATATTATTAGCCCAATTAGCCAAAGAAGAGATAGCACTAAAAAACCAAAATCGTACCGAATATAGCCAAGAAGATATTTTTAAACTGCAAACACTACAAGCAGCTAAATATCATTTATTAGTTTTATCTTCATTAGGTGCTCTGCTTTATCAAATTTCACCTAAAGTAGGAAAAATGACTAAAGGTCATG
Organism: Photorhabdus viridis; assembly: GCF_040256935.1. Lineage (NCBI taxonomy): Bacteria > Pseudomonadati > Pseudomonadota > Gammaproteobacteria > Enterobacterales > Morganellaceae > Photorhabdus > Photorhabdus viridis. The sequence goes on along the minus strand of NZ_JBEJZY010000011.1, from coordinate 76,173 downwards.
GTGATTATCGCGATGTTATTTTTTCCCAAAATCAAGCTGAGTTATTATTCAAAAAACATAATATTCAATATGATACTGATCATATTCTCACCCAAGAATCAAAACATATTGATATGGAAGGCTGTATTATTTTAACGGCGGCAATCATTTATCGAATGAGAAAAGAGAACGCTAATGTGGAACAAGCATTTAATTACTCCACATTAGAAACAATAAAATTATTTGAAGATGATAAGAGAAAACTTAACCCTTTCAATGAAAAAAATGTAAAGCCGGCAGGATACTATTCTTTTATCGATTTCAAAAAGAGAGATAAATTTGATTCACAATACAATTTTAATGAACAATTTAATGTTTACAAAAACCAATACAGTCATTATGAATCCATTTCACTCAGTAAATTAATATTCTCATCTCCGGCCGCGCAATTAACTGTCGAAGAAATTATTAACCCACCAGAAGAAGCTTTTCTCTATTCAGTCGAAAAGGGTATGGGAAATGTCGCCATGATAAAAATGTATCAAGGTAATTGGCTGGTTGTCTCAACAATACAAGGAGGAATAAAAGCAAAAAAATATACCCAACAGCAGGTTGACAGCCATCCCACCTTACGTGCTATGTCTAGACCCAATGCCTTATTTTTAATTGAGCTAAAAATGGAGATAGGCATCGGCATATTAATGCCAAATATGATGGTCAATACTGGGAAAAGACTTTTTCCGATTGGTTATGAGCGTTCTAACACGCTGATTGGTCTGTCAGAAACAAGCAGATATAAATATTCTTACGACGCATTTTGGAATGATTATTATGGTATAACTTCAGGAATGAATGTAGGAATTAGTTTCACTGGTTCACCTAGATTTAATTTTTATAAAGAAGAGAACTTACTTTCTGTTACCGCAACAATAATACAGCAAGGTTTAAACGATATTGCAATAAAAAGTAAACAGGCACTGGATATTACCTCTGGGTGGCATATAGCAGCAACTATTCTTATTCCTTTCTATAATGTTATCTATAAATCAACAACCGATAGTGAATATCAATTAACGGGAGAAGATATTGCTTCAATTGTCTTTGATACAGCAAATGTGCTGTTAGTTGTTGCCACTTTAGGCATGTCACTGACTGAATCAATGGCTGCAAAAGTAACGCAAACCACATTGCGCCTCAGACAAGCCGGGCTGACCGGAAGAGCTTTAATTACCGCAGTTATCAGGACATTACCGGAACATGGCATAACAACTTTACGCCAATCTTCGAGTATTATACTCGGCGGATTAATTGATCTAATCGAACCTTTACCAATCAGATCAACACTGACCTTAACTTACCGGGGAGTCATAAGCGCAGTTGGTGCAATTAGAAATAGTATTAAACTTGAGAAGAGTTTCGCTGATATTTTTGGCAAAAGCGTCAAAGGATTAGGTAAACTTAAAGATGAATGGAAAGTTAGCCATCTTCCACTCGACAAAATAGCATCTCATTCAAATGAAGGAATATATAAAGGGATCTATTCAATACGCCCTGCTAATGCAGAAGCAGTCGTAAAACAGAGCTACTATATAAAGGAATCTGGCGCTAATTATCAAGTCAAATGGGATGAAGCAAATCACACCTGGCGTGTCGTCAACCCGGCCTACCCCGAACAATTTAGTTACTGGCCTGCGGTTAAATTAGATAAAAATGGGCATTGGATTACTCATGCCGATGTATCTAATAAATTTCTTATTCTGGAGCAAAGTAAAAAAATAGATCAGGAACTTGAAGCAGCACACAGTAATATTAATCACGATAAGATATTGGATGCATTTATTCATATCAATACTGCATTCAAGAATTGTGAAAAATATGATATTGATAAACTCTCAGATATTACTGATACATTAACACCTTTTTTCGAAAAATCGCTAAAACTTGGAGATAAGACAGCTCTACTCAGCACAGAGATAGCAGATATCCAGCAGGCTTGGATCCGTGAGGTTATCTTACCATTACAAAACAATCCGAGTATTTCGATTGAAAAAATTAATGCTATCAAAACCGAACTTCCTTATTTATTAAAAGAAATATTTTCCTTTGAAAATAAAACACCTAACCAAGCAGAGATAAATAGGATTGCCCTTGCTATCGAGGTAATACCGTTCACACCGATACCAAAATATACTTCTGGTAATATCTCAAAAACGGAGAAATATACATCGATAGAGATTAACAATGTTGATATTCCTCCTGAAGGGATCACAATAACAGGTAATGAACTATTTATTAATCAAGTCACTCGTGCGCTAAACGAAATAGACAAAATACCATCTGGAAATATCGTTATTCAGGAACTTGAAAAACAGGGTTTAAATATACAACCTCCGATGATGAGTGCCATTGTACGCGAAAAAAATGGACAATTTTATGCCAAAAACAGCGCCGGTAGCAGCATCGCCTTTGATCCAGATAACCATCTGATTGGCATGGAAGAAAAAATTGCCGAGGAACCTTGGCGTTCCCGTGAACCCGCGATTGCTTTATATCATGAGATGCTACATATCTATTATAATCGTTATCCAACATGGTTTAATTCTATCGATAGTAAAATGATTGACAAGAAAGTCAGTGGTGGTTTTTCTACACTGGAAGAATCACGCATTGTGGGAACACAATATTACGTTAATGATGAAAATACATTATTTGATTTCAGTAATTCTGATTATTTACTGGAGAATAATTCAGCCCTGTTAACGGAAAATAGATTCAGAGCAGAATACGCCATATTTAAAGGCAAAAATGAGTATATTATCCGACCTTATTCTGGCAAGGGCGATAGTCAAATTCCACTGACCAATATCAAAATAAACATAAATGAATCACACCGAAATGTCATGGGCGTGGGTGATGGGAAACCTGAAAAAATGCCCAATGAATCGGCAACTGATTACCGAAACAGAGTGAGAGAATGGAGGAAAACCAATAAGAAACCAGAAACAGATATTGGAACAGGTGATATTAGAAAAACAAAAGCCGAAACCAGGATTAAACATTTACAAGAAAGCTATCCTCAATTAGAGCCGCAGAGAATTGAGTTGGGGGGTGCATTCCAATTATGGACGGTACCTAATAAGCCTGCCAACAAATTAATGTTAAGTTCACACGGATATTTTTTCTCTGATAGTGCAACTACACAAGTCCCGGCTGGGAAAACGATCCAGTTTCTTGGCCCCCACAGTAAGACATTATTGGAAGCACCAGAAAACCCATTGAATTCTCCCTTTGATGTTACATTGGGTAATAGCGGCTTGACTGTGCAACCTTACGCAACAATTAAAGCAGGCAACACAGCAAGTCTGGCTAATGTAAAAATAGGTGATAAAAATTTTACCATAAACGATATTCAAAATATGACTGCCAATGATGTTGAAAACTATCTGCTTGCTACCGGAGTAGAAGTTAATAGCTCAAACTATGGCAGGGTAAGAAATTATGGAATCAAATATTACGAAAGAATGCCTGATGAAGAAGTTAAGGCGGCAATATGGAAAAACAGAGCAAACGATACGGCAATCAATAAATATGATGCACTGGTTGTTAGCCCTGAAGCAGGAAACCGTAAAAAGCTGTCTGATATTTTTGCCCTGATGAAAACAGACGAAAGGATGGCAAAGTATGACGAAATAACTTTTGTCGCCTGTCGTGAAGAGCTTAATAGGATGAACATGAAATCTATACATGACACCGGCCTTGGCGGCGGTTATGAACCTAAGCTAGAACCAACGGTTATTATGTCACGCCGGAGACGGGAGGCGACATTCACTCCTGATGGCGCAATAATCTATTCTGTTATTACGGTAAATTTGCACCATAATCTCACAACAGAAAAAATTGTCGGTATAGCGCCTTTCTTATTTGTAGATGTAGATAATTAAAACGTACCTTTGCAGCATCTGAAATACTAAATTAAGGCGGGGAGCCCCTCCCCCTCCCTGCCTTATATTTCAGTATCAATGTAAATTTCGTGACATCATCCTGTTACACAGACATATTCGGTAGGAAACCTGCTGCTTGTATCACTGTTATATTATCCGTTTATCTACCAGCAAACTGATATGTCACTGGTATCACCTCGCTAAAGGACTCATATAAAACTTTAAATAGCCTTAAAGACCGTTATGAGACTCATATAGCGCTCTTAAAATTTTTTCCTCCATATCAAGTTTTGATCAAATAAGAGGTATAATAAAATCTCTTAACTAGAAAATCCAAATTTAAGAGGTGTGTTTGTGGCTCTAATGCTTTATACCGAATATGCTGACCACAACAGGAACACCGATCGGTGCTAATAATACAGCCATCGCCGGACATGCACTCGCGTGTGGAGTAATCTTGATGACAAATAATACCCGCGAGTCTAAGCGTGTAGATGGATTAATGATTGAAGATTGGGTAAGCTGCCCCTAAATAATGTAAAAAGCATCACGGCTGGCTTATTAGAGACACCTATAAACCAGCCATATCTACAATTTTTTATTTGCTATTAAATTACAATCCTAAATCAGATAATCCGGGATGATCATCAGGACGGCGACCTAAAGGCCAATGAAATTTTCGTTCAGACTCTTTTATCGGCAGATCATTAATACAAGCATAGCGGTTGTACATCAAACCATCTTCGTTAAATTCCCAGTTCTCATTACCATATGAACGAAACCAGTTACCTGAATCATCACACCACTCATAAGCATAACGAACCGCTATTCTATTATCAGTAAAAGCCCACAATTCTTTAATAAGCCGGTATTCATGCTCTTTCTCCCATTTTCTGGCTAAGAAATCCTGAGCCTCTTTGCGGCTATGCACGAATTCAGCACGATTACGCCAGTTAGTATCCAATGAATAAGCCAATGAAACCTTTGCAGGGTCACGGCTGTTCCATCCATCTTCAGCTAAGCGAATTTTTTGAATAGCCGTTTCCCGGGTAAATGGCGGTACCGGATGGCGAATTTCTTTTGTATCAGACATATTTTATCTCCTAATTAATTATACCCTTCATCTTTCAAGTTACTGCTTTGTTGGCTACGTTCACTTACCCCAGTCACATTGTATTTATTCAATAATGCCTTAGCGATATTCATTGCTTCCAAAGCATAATTTCTGTCATTCATTATATGGGCAGTTGTAATAGCGCCTTCTATTAGAATCAAAAATTTCCTGGCTAAATCCACCGATGAATCTGGCGATATTTCTTCACAAATAGAAAGAATGTAAGTAAAAACTTTCTTTTTATGTTCCTTAGCAATAATTCTTACCGGATCAATAGGATCAAGCCGTTCACCAGATGTATTGATAAATGCACATCCTCTGAAATCATCACTTTCGAACCATGTTTGTAATACCAGAAAAATATTCAGCAATTTCTCTTCAGGCGTCTTATATTCAGCTATTGATGCAGTAAACCACTCCATCCATCGTTCATCTCGTCGGCGAAGAACTTCTTCAACCAACCCATCTTTGGTACCGAAATAACGATAAATTGTCTTACGTGAAGAACCGGTTGTACGCGTTATCAGATCGATACCTGTCGCCGCAATCCCCCTAGTGTAAATTAATTCATCTACAGCATCCAACATGTTTTCCCTGATGTTTGCCGTCTTCTCACCTTCCATGCTTTTCATGGTAGAACGATCGTTCTCCATAGTCAACCTCTTAACTGAAAAAATAGAATAAACTTGTTATCCTTATGATTTAAAAAGCAATTTTAATGCTCGTCACATTTACCATGAAGATATTCATTTTCACAAAGAACCACCTGAAATAGGCTACAGTGCATTATGATACCAAAATCATGACGTAAAAGAATTTATGAAACAGATAATATGTTTTTTAGCAAAATCTAATTATCTTATCAGGCAAATGAGAAAATAATATCAATGTTTCTTTAATGAAAGAAAAAAGTTATTTTTGACATATTAAATTCTAATTTTTTATTATTTCATCAGAAGATGAAAATTACTTATACATAATAATCTTAATGATGATTTATTTTCATTTTTATATAGGTAAAAAATAGAGAAAATCAAGGATATAATAATCGTGATATTATTGGTAACTGACGTTAAGAAATAAGATAAATAAAGGGCGCATATCCGCCCTTCTATCAGCCACCAGCCAATTTAACTGTCATCCCTTTAGCTTCAAGTAACTGTTTCAATAAATCCCTTTTATCACCCTGAATTTCTATTTCGCCATCTTTTACTGAACCACCACAGCCACATTTTTTCTTTAATTCAGCCGCCAACTTGATCAGTGTCTGATCATCCGCGTCAATTCCGGTAATAACACAAACGCCCTTTCCTTTACGACCACTGGTTTGGCGTTGGATTCGAACGATACCATCCCCTTTCGGACGCTGAGGTTTAGTGGTTTCTTCCTGAATACGGCCCCCGTCTGTGGAATAGACCAGACGCGAATTATTATCTTGCATGAATAACTCCCGCAATAGACTGGTTGATCTGACGCAATGCCGCCGCCGGATCCGCTGCACGGGTAATCGGACGCCCGATAACCATATAATCAACACCAGCCAGTACCGCTTGTTCCGGCGTCATGATACGACGCTGATCGCCCGCTTCACTGCCCGCCGGACGAATCCCCGGCGTTACCAGTCGGAAATCCTGACCACAAGCGTTTTTCAGTTGCGTAGCTTCATGCGCAGAACAAACCACACCATCCAACCCACATTCCTGCGTGAGTTTTGCTAACCTTTCAGCCTGTTGCGCTGGCGTAATATCAATACCAATACCTTGCAGATCCGATTGTTCCATGCTGGTTAATACCGTGACGGCAATTAACAACGGCGCAGCATGACCATAAGGCAACAGCGCTTCTTTCGCCGCCGCCATCATCCTGGCGCCACCGCTGGCATGAACGTTTACCATCCAAACTCCCATCTCAGCCGCAGCAGCTACCGCTCTGGCGGTGGTATTGGGAATATCATGGAATTTCAAATCCAAAAATACGTCAAAGCCACGCTGGTGCAACGACTTAACAAACTGAGGACCATTAAGGGTAAACATCTCTTTACCCACTTTCAGGCGGCAATCCTGTGGATCAATTTTGTCAGCAAAAGCCAAGGCAGCATCCTGATTGTCGTAATCTAAAGCAACAATTACAGGCGAGCTAATCTGTTTACCGAATGATGTTAAGATATGCGATGTCATTTTTTAACCTTTTTGACCAACAAAGAAATATTACTGTGACATTGTCACTGACCATCCAACCCACGGATGGGTTTAATCGAATCCCATGAACGGCATGATGGGCAGTGCCAATAAAGTGAATGAGAAGTAAAGCCGCATTTTTGGCAACGATAATTAGGTTTGGTACGAATTTGTTCACCCACCATGTCCCGCAGCAAAATAATACTTTCTTTCGCCCGTCCTTCTTCCGCTTCCGCCAAATGGTAATCCATCAGGCGATAAAACAGGCGCATCGTCGGATGACGTTCTAATTGATGATTGATATAGATCTGCGCGACTTCATGGCCCTCTTTCTGCTCGATAATATCAGCCAGTAAAAGTTCGGCAGCTGCTCCACTATCCTCTTCGACACAACGTTTGAGGAAATTTTCCCATTCATCAATCTGATTCAGATGCTGGTAACATTCCTGGAGAATAGGTAATACCTCACTGATCAACTCTTTATCTTGCTCAAGAACAGATTTCAAAGAACCCGCCGCTTTGGTGTATTCCTGTTGGACCATAAACAGACGTCCCAACATGATAGAAACCCTGGCGCAATTTTTATCTGCCTGGACAGCTTTATTAAGGTAGCCAATAGCCTCATCAAGATCATCACCGCCCATTTCCTGCAAGGCCAGTTCGCAATAAAAATGCGCGATTTTTTCCCGTAAATCATGTTTGTCGGATCTAACTAATTTTTCAGCGATATCAATGGCTTTTTTCCAATCACTGGTTGCCTGGTAAAGCGTAAGCAGCGATTGAAATGCATTTTGCCGAAAATCTTTTTCATTCACCAACTGAATAAACATATTTTCAGCACGATCATATAAACCCGCAGACATATAGTCGCGGCCTAATTGTTGCGTCGCCAGTAAGCGCTGCTCAAATGTCAGAGAAGCGCTTTCCATGAGAGATTGATGAATACGGATAGCCCGTTCTACTTCCCCTCTGGAACGGAACAGATTCCCCAAAGTCAGATGCGCTTCAAAAGCGGAACTGTCCTCTTTAAGCATTTCAAGAAACAGATCCACCGCTTTATCTTGCTGGTTCGAAAGGAGAAAGTTAACCCCGGTAACATATTCCCGCGACAAACGATCAGCATTTTGTTGTTTATCTTGTTGAGCACTTCTGCGCCCCATATACCAGCCATAAGCAGCAGCCACAGGAAGCAACAGAAACAACAGCTCTAACATGGGAATTTATTCCTTGCTAAATACAGGCGGTGAATGAGTAACCGGAGGTTCAGCAGGTTGCTCCAGTTGTGCTTCCAGTCGCTTAATCTTGCGTTCAGCTCTTCCCAATGATAAACGAGTACGAAGATAGAATAATCCACAGATAACCCAGCCTAACACGAAACCGCTAGCGAACAATACAGCCAAAAGCGTAGATACAGAGTAATTTCCTTTAGCAATCAGATAGTTAAAAGTAACAATCTGATCGTTATTTGCTCCAAGAGTTACAGAGATGACAAAGATCACCAATACCAGTAATAAAATCAGAAAATATTTCACATTTTTTCCTGTTATCTATTGTTGCTTGGGTATTATGCCAAATAACAGACATAACGGCCCATTAAATTAGCATTTCCAGTCTGGGCAAAGGAAGCAATTTATCATGATAAACGCTTCTTTCAGCTTTTTTGCGATATCTTCCCACTAACTAAGTGTAAATAAGAAGCAATTACCTATCTAAATCCTTTTGGAAGTTAATCAACCGCCATTTTTTTGTGAGACAATAAATAACCATCGCCCAATTTGCAGCAAATAGGGTATGTCCAGAAGGAAAGGCAACATAGGGACGAGGCTCCTTAGTGGTATTCTGGACGAAGTATGCAGCTCACTCATAACACGTTGATGTTATGCCTATTACTTATACACGATTATTTGAAGATTTTTCACAGATAATTGATTGTAAATATGGCAGAATACATGTGCGTTATAATCAGAGAAAATTTCTTGTGCAGTTTCAGCTGATTTCTCAGACCGGTATTATTTTTTACAATCCATTCTTATAACGAGTCTGAATCGACATATGAACAATAAGATGCAATTAAAACAGATAGCTGAAGCTAAATTACCTACCCCATGGGGCGACTTTTTGATGATAGGCTTTGAAGAAATCGCCACGGGTCAAGATCATGTTGCATTGGTATATGGCTCTATTTCTGATAATGAACCTGTTCTTTCCAGGATCCATTCAGAATGTCTGACGGGTGATGCCCTGTTTAGCCTGCGTTGTGACTGCGGCTTTCAACTTGAAGCAGCTCTGGCTCAAATTGCTAAGGAAGGACGGGGGATATTACTTTACCACCGGCAAGAAGGCCGTAATATTGGCCTGCTAAACAAAATTCGTGCTTATGCATTACAGGATAAGGGCGCGGATACGGTAGAAGCTAATCATCAGTTAGGTTTTGCCGCCGATGAACGTGATTTTACCTTATGTGCGGACATGTATAAATTGCTGGGCGTTAATGCTATTCGTCTGCTGACAAACAATCCTAAAAAAGTGGAAATTATGACCGAAGCAGGTATTAACATTGTGGAGCGGGTTCCGTTAATTACCGGCCGCAATGCTAAAAATGCTCATTATCTGGATACCAAAGCCAGAAAAATGGGGCATTTCCTGCCATAAGAGCCTTAATTTCCACTTAATTCTACTTATTTTAGCTGACAAAGATGGCGCCAATACTGGCGCCATCTTTATAGGATATAAAAATCATTTCAACATATGACGGATGACATAATGCAAAATACCGCCGTGGTGGAAATAATCTAATTCAGTTCCAGTATCAATACGACAACGGGCCTCAACGACCACCTTACACCCATCAGCATAAGTCATTTTTACCGGTACGATCTGACCAGGTTTAAGGTTATTCATCCCAGTAATATCAATCGTCTCATCACCGCTCAGATTCAGTGTTTTACGGTTTACTCCCTGAGGGAATTCCAGTGGTAATACACCCATACCAATCAGGTTAGAACGGTGAATACGTTCAAATGATTCCGCAATTACCACCCGAACCCCCAACAACCGAGTTCCTTTCGCAGCCCAATCGCGGCTCGAACCAGAACCATATTCTTTGCCGGCAATCACAGCCAATGGTGTTTTTTCTTCCTGATAGCGCATAGCCGCATCATAAATCGCTAATTGTGTCTGTGATGAAATATGGCGGGTATATCCCCCTTCTACACCTGCAATCATCTCATTACGGATACGAATATTGGCGAACGTCCCGCGCATCATCACTTCATGGTTGCCACGCCTTGAGCCATAAGAGTTAAAATCCTTCGGATCAACGCCATGTTCCTGAAGATAACGCCCTGCCGGACTATCAGCTTTGATATTTCCTGCGGGGGAAATATGATCTGTGGTGACAGAATCACCAAGAATAGCCAGTATATTAGCGCCGTGAATATCCGTTATAGCCTCCGGCTCTGCTGTCATCTCACTAAAGAATGGCGGGTGGCGAATGTAAGTAGAGTCAGGTTGGAAGTCATAAGTTGCAGAACTGACGACATCCAGCGACTGCCATGTCTCATCACCATCAAATACTCCGGCGTACTCTTTGTGGAACATGCCAACCTTAACTTTATCAACTGCTTCAGCAATTTCTTTCCGGTCAGGCCATATGTCTTTCAAATAGATGCCATTGCCTTGTGGATCCTGACCAATAGGATCGTTAGTCAGATCCTTTTTCATACTGCCGGATAAGGCATATGCCACAACTAATGGTGGTGATGCCAGCCAGTTAGTCTTTATCAGCGGATGGATCCGGCCTTCAAAGTTCCGGTTGCCAGACAGGACCGCACCGACGGTAAGATCGGCTTGCTTAATTGCAGTTTCAATAGGTTCAGGCAATGGCCCGGAATTACCAATGCAAGTTGTACAGCCGTAACCCACCAGATTGAAACCAAGTTTCTCCAGATATGGTGTAAAACCGGCAAGTTCAAGATAATCCGTCACAACTTTCGAGCCGGGCGCCAGTGAGGTTTTTACCCATGGTTGGCATTTAAGCCCTTTCTCAACCGCTTTTTTCGCCAGTAAACCTGCGGCCATCATCACACTGGGGTTAGATGTATTGGTACAGGAAGTCATCGCAGCAATGACAACCGCACCCTCTTCTAGCTCATAGCTCTGGTTATCCAGATTAACGGGGGCTGAGGCGACTTTTCCTTGCGCTTTATTCATCTCCAGATCAATGGCTGACTGAAATGCCTGTGGCACCCGCTCTAAGGCAACTCTGTCCTGTGGACGTTTCGGCCCGGCGAGGCTGACCTCCACCGTAGACATATCCAGTTCCAGACTGTTAGTAAATACCGGCTCATCACCCGGATTTCGCCATAGGCCCTGGATCTTACAATATGTTTCAATCAGAGCAATCTGCTGTTCTGTACGCCCTGTTAACCGCATATAACTCAGCGTAATATCATCCACCGGGAAAAAACCACACGTTGCACCATATTCCGGTGACATATTGGCAATGGTTGCCCTGTCTGCCAATGGCAAGTCAGCTAACCCATCACCATAAAATTCAACAAATTTCCCCACCACCCCCTGTTTACGCAGCATCTGTGTCACTGTCAGCACAAGATCTGTCGCAGTAATCCCTTCGCGTAACTTTCCGGTGAGTTTAAAACCCACCACATCAGGGATAAGCATGGAAACAGGTTGTCCTAACATAGCCGCTTCCGCTTCGATACCCCCAACCCCCCATCCCAGAATACCGAGGCCATTAATCATGGTGGTGTGAGAATCCGTACCAACCAGGGTATCAGGATAAGCCAATTCCCGCCCGTTATGCGTTTCATGCCAAACCGTTTTACCCAGGTATTCCAGGTTGACCTGATGGCAAATCCCAGTTCCCGGCGGTACAACGCGAAAACGGTTAAATGCTTGTTGTCCCCAACGCAGAAACAGGTAACGTTCATAGTTGCGTTCCATTTCTAATTGAACATTTTGTTCAAAGGCGTTTTCCGTGCCAAATTTATCCACCATAACGGAATGGTCAATGACCAGATCAACAGGTGATAATGGATTAACCTGTTCAACATCACCGCCAAGACGCTGAACTGCATCCCTCATCGCCGCTAAATCAACGACAGCCGGAACTCCCGTAAAATCCTGCATTAATACACGAGCCGGTCGGTAAGCAATTTCCCGGTCTGCATGACCGCTATTTTGCCAATCAACAATCGCTTTTAAATCGTCATCAACAACAGAGTTGCCATCAATATTGCGCAGGAGATTTTCCAGAAGAACTTTCATTGATTTAGGCAAGCGGGAAATATCACCTAAATGTTTAGCAACCAGTGGCAAGCTGTAATAATCATACTCTTTACTTGCAGCGGAAAGTGTTGAAACACAAACCTTTTTCAAATCAAACGACATAACTCCTCCTTCTTATTATGCTGGCATCACTCAGAGCCATCTTATGATAATGGCACAAGTTAAACATAACATATAAGCAAATAATTGTTTTTTATTACCACACAATTTGTCAATTCAGATTGTCCATCAGAATTTCTATAATAAATTTTGATGATTTAGTCGGGTAAACAATTGAATGACAATCAGCTAGAATTAGTTCGCCAACAATTAAATTGGACTCTAATTATTAATTAAAAGAATAAGGACAAAATTATGGATATAAGAAACCCAATTATAAATCACCAGGATCATATAGAGAAAATCAATGAAGCCAATACGTTCTTCCATATCGATGGAGCTTATTTTAATATAGAAAATACAAACACATATAAAGAAAAAGATGGCTTAGTTCAGTTCATTGTTGCAACACAATTATCTGATCAAAAAGATGTTCAGGAAAAAACGAATAGCTTAAGTCAAACATTAATTGCTCTTTCTTCCATCGCAACTAATTATGTCAATAAACATGCAGAAAAGCATGGAGAGAAATACAAGACAGATATGGCATTCTGGACTCAAGTTGTCAACAAGCTCCCTTTAATGGGTACCAGCAAAGTCGAATCCAAAAACTACACAGACTCATTGACTGGCCTAAGTATCTCAAAAAGTTTTCTTCATTTTATCATGAATGTTGTTGTATTCGAAAATACAGATATGCTGGTAAACTTTGCTGACTTTCTTACCAAACAAGGAGAAACGATTCGTTTAGGCATACGGAAAAATAAAGGTTTTTATTCTACTATGACACTAACAGTTGCCATAGATACCTTGGTTGTCGGAGAAAAGACGGTATATATTCCAAAACTGAAACTCTATCGAATTAATTTCGATAGTAATAATTCAAACTTTTTATCAAGTTGTGCTTCGAATGAGAATGTTAATATTAATTTTGAATACTCATCTCTGATATCGGTCTTAGACTACGAAGCGCTCGAACATCCTGATCTTAAGGCCAGTTTTGATAATTTCATTAATAAGCACAGAAAAATGTCAATCGAAGATTCCGATGATTTCTTCAGTGGTGAGTTTGATCCAACCTGATAAGTAAAATACGGGAGATAATGGAAGTCATTATCTCCCTTGCTATTTTATTATATGATTAGCAATTTGATATCTTTGAACATAATTTCGATATCTTCATTTGAGCGCAAAGCAACCGCCTGATCAATAACATCACGCGTCAGGTGAGGTGCGAAACGCCACATAAAATCATACATATAACTGCGCAAGAAACTACTGCGCCGAAAACCTATCTTAGTTGTGCTGTAGCTGAATTTATCTCGCATATCAATGCAAATAAGGTCTTTATCCTGCACCGGATCAACTGCCATGCTGGCAATAACCCCAACCCCCAAACCCAACCGGACATAAGTTTTAATGACATCCGCATCAGTAGCAGTGAAAACAATTTTAGGTTTTAGGCCCACTTTATCGAATGCAACATCTAATTCAGAACGACCGGTAAAACCAAAGGTATAAGTGACCAGTTGATATTCTGCCAATTCTTCAATTGAAACATTCTTTTTACCCGCCAGCGGATGATCCTGTGTCACCACTAACGTTCTGTTCCAATGGTAGCAAGGCAACATTATCAAATCTTCGTATAAATGCAGCGCTTCAGTGGCAATAGCAAAATCAGCATTACCTTTACTCACAGCTTCAGCAATTTGCGTTGGCGACCCCTGATGCATATGCAAAGAGACCTGCGGATAACGTTCAATAAATCCTTTAATCACAGGAGGTAATGCATAACGGGCCTGTGTATGGGTAGTGGCGATATATAGCGAACCACGATTCGGATAAGTATGTTCACTGGCAACTGACCGTATTGCATCAATTTTAGACAATACTTCACGAGAAATTCGGACAACCTCTTCACCTGCGGGAGTAACATGCGTCAGGTGTTTACCACTGCGGGAAAAAATCTGAATACCTAATTCATCTTCAAGCATCCTAACTTGCTTACTAATCCCTGGTTGAGATGTATACAATCCTTCCGCCGTAGATGAGACATTAAGGTTGTGGTTTACCACCTCTACGATATAACGAAGTTGCTGCAATTTCATATTAAGCACCATCCCAAAATAAACGCTGTAAACAATTATGACTTAAAATTTGGCCTGATATTGCTGTTTGCTATTTATTATAACTAATAGAAATAATAATGTTTTCTCATATAACCACTATAACACGATTATATATTTATATAACGAATAATTGAAAAATCATAACGAAGGTTATAGGCTGCATTTTAATTCATATATTTTAAAATTCTGTTGATAGATGAAAAAAGCCAACCTATAAGGTTGGCTTAATAGAAAAAAATGACTTCATTCTTGAGAAAAAGAGCGAGTTGATTCTCTTAAAAATTATTACTATTTATCTTTCTCAACCCATTTCCCATCTACATAAAACACACTCCACCCCGTTGCCTTGCCATTTTTCTCTGAAGAAGCATATTGCTGTTTAGTTTTACGACTAAAACGGATAACAGTTTTATTACCTTCAGCATCAGCCACAGGCGCATCAGCCAGATAACATAGTTTTTCCGGCAGGCGGTCTTTAAAACGAGCCAGCTCTTCTACCAAAGGAGCTCGGGTTTCCCTCGATTTAGGAAAAGTATTCGCGGCTAAAAAGACACCAGCGGCACCATCACGCAATACAAAATACGCATCAGACTTTTCACAAGGAAGTTCAGGTAACGGAACCGGATCTTCTTTTGGTGGAGCAACTTCTCCGCTACGCAGGATCTTGCGGGTATTTTTACACGTTTCACTGGTACAGCCCATGTATTTACCAAAACGCCCCATTTTCAGATGCATTTCAGCGCCACATTTATCACACTCGATAACCGGGCCATCATATCCCTTAATGCGAAACTCGCCCTCTTCCACTTCGTAGCCATCACAAGCAGGATTATTACCACAAACATGTAATTTACGCTGGTTATCGATAAGATAGCTGTCCATCGCTGTACCACATTTTTTACAACGACGACGAGCACGTAATGCGTTTGTTTCCGCATCATCCCCTTCCAAAATGTTGAGAATTTCATTTTCAGGGATAAGGTTGATCGTCTGCTTGCAACGCTCTTTAGGTGATAACACATAACCGGAACAACCCAGGAAAACGCCAGTGGTTGCCGTGCGGATACCCATAGGACGATTGCATGTCGGACACTCAATGGAGGTAATCACCATCGGGTTGGGTCGCATCCCGCCATCTTCCGGGTCTTTATTGGCGACATCAAGCTGTTCACTGAAATCAGTGAAAAACTCATCTAAAACCCCTTTCCATTCAGCTTTATTACTTGCAACTTGATCGAGCTGATCTTCCATTTGCGCGGTAAAATCATAACTCATCAGCCCGTTGAAATTCTCTTCCAGCCGATCAGTTACAATTTCCCCCATTTTCTCTGAATAGAAACGACGGCTCTCCACCCGAACATAGCCACGATCCTGAATCGTGGAAATAATAGAAGCGTAGGTAGACGGGCGACCAATACTGCGTTTTTCCAGTTCTTTAACTAAGGATGCCTCGCTGTAACGTGCTGGCGGCTTGGTAAAATGCTGGCTTGGGAGCAGTTGTTGCAAATCAAGTTCAGTACTAATGTCAACAACAGGCAAAGTATAGTCTTCATCACCCTTGCGCAATACAGGCATCACTTTTGTCCAGCCATCAAAACGCAATGTACGGCCTTTGGCGCGCAATTCAAAATCACCCGCCTGTACCGTCAGGGTTGTGGAATCGTATTGTGCCGGTGTCATTTGGCAAGCAACAAACTGACGCCAGATAAGCTGATACAGTTTTTGCGCATCCGCATCCATGTCTTTCAGCTGTTCAGCCATGACATCAACGCTGGAAGGACGTATAGCTTCGTGCGCTTCCTGTGAATTCTCTTTGCTGCTGTAAATATTCGCTGTTTTCGGCAAGTATTTATCACCAAAATTATCACCGATATAATCACGAACCATATCCAGCGCATCCTGACTCAGGTTGGTTGAGTCAGTACGCATATAAGTAATATACCCTGCCTCATACAAACGCTGGGCCATCATCATGGTTTTTTTAACACCAAAACTTAAACGCGTGCTGGCGGCCTGCTGTAATGTGGAGGTGATAAACGGCGCACCCGGTTTACTGGATGTTGGACGATCTTCACGATCAATAACTTTGTAACGGGCTTTTTCCAGTAACGATATGGCGGCCTGAGTTTGCTCACCATTAACCGGCTTAAACGGCTTACCCTGCTTATGAGTCACTTCCATATGCAGTGAAATTTCACCTTTCGCCAGTAAATCAGCGTGTAACTGCCAATATTCTACCGGTACAAACGCTTTAATTTCGCGCTCTCTTTCTACAACAAGGCGTACCGCCACAGATTGCACGCGACCGGCAGAAAGCCCTCTGGCAACCTTTTTCCACAGTAGCGGAGAAACCATATAACCAACAACCCGATCCATAAAACGGCGGGCTTGTTGCGCATTTATCCGGTCAATATTCAATTCACCCGGATTATCAAATGCCTGTTTGATGGCATTTTTAGTAATTTCATTAAAAACAACCCGGCTAAAACGATCACTGTCACCACCAATCACCTCCCGCAAGTGCCATGCAATAGCTTCTCCTTCACGGTCAAGATCCGTTGCGAGATAAACATGATCTACTTTTTCAGCCAGTGATTTCAGCTCTGCCACGACTTTCTCTTTGCCTGGCAAAATCTGATAATCAGCTTCCCAGCCGCAATATGGATCAACCCCCATACGGCTGACTAATGCAGCTTTCTCATCTTTTTTGACCTTCTTCTTAGACTTATCGGTAGATGAGCTCGAGCTCTTTTTGCTGGCTGAGCCGCTGGTCGGCAAATCACGGATATGACCCACGCTGGATTTCACCACGTAGTCACTCCCCAAATATTTATTGATTGTTTTGGCCTTTGCCGGGGACTCCACTATTACAAGAGCTTTACCCATAGTTATCTTTACCTAATTATCTTTTCAGATGGCGGAATTCACAGCGTCCATATCACGGTGTCTACAAGCTAAAATCCCCTTTGGTATGATAGACCGCTGACAACCCTATGAGCTGTTGGCTATCCATCTTCCCCCTAATCCTAAAAGTTCGCTTCACTCTCAATAAGAATTTAGGCAGGAGAATTCCGCAATTTTGTTAAAACCTCTTTTTATATTGCGATAGATTCTCAATATATCAACTTATTTTTATTCAGATGATCTGCCCGAACTCGAAACCTGTTGAATTATTTGAGGTATTTTAGATACCGCCCATAAACTATGCAAATGAATGAAACGAATCGTAAACAAAATCTTCCATCTGCATGGTGAAAAGTTCACACTCTACCTGATAAAAAATGATGCGCAACAAATTATTTTTGATAAGGGCTGAGAAATGCGACAGAGAACGGCACCGATTAAACGTGAATAATTATCGGAAAAAGCCAACCGTATTATCCGCCAATTCAGGGTATGCTCGTAGACGATGTAGCACAAAAAGGGGATGTACTGGTATTCCGTGGTGAATCTTTTCTGGATGAAAAGAAACGAATAGGCAGATATATAAAAACCCTCTAAAACTATATCTGCCGGGTATATAAACACTTTGTACTATAAACTGTGAATATTATTTAATCTTCAGGGGAAGATCGGAGAAAAAACCCGCCATCATGACATTAAATCTCTCCGGCACTTCCCAAAATGGTCCATGACCAAGATTGATTAAATTATAAACACGACCAGCCCAGAGATTTCGGTAAGCTATTCCATTGATATAATCAATATTGACAAATAAATCGTCTGCCCCATTAACAATCGCCAGAAGAGTTGGGTTTGTTTCAACCAACAATCGTTGGTCCATGACATCTGGTGAAACGGACGCTTCGGACATATATTGCCGTGCTAAACCATCAGTCCGTGCGACTGCCGCTCTAAGAAATGGTTCACTAAGCGCGTTTTTGCCATATAGCGCCAGAGTATAATCTGTAATTTCCTCTTCAGTCAGCGAAGCCTTACCTGATATTGCCATAAACCGGCTTGGCTTAAATCCAAGACTGACATTCTCTGCACCTGGGCTAACCGGAGGTGTGCCACAAATCATCAATCCAACAATTCCAGGGAATCGCGAGATCATTTCCAACCCGATATGCCCCCCCAGCGACCATCCGAAAACAGCAATTTTATTGATGCCTAATTTTTCCAGCACTTCAATAATGCAGAGAGCATAGCCAGATACCGAATAAGTCCGGCGAGGATCCACTGCGTTTGATGACGCGCCATGCCCTGGCAAGTCAATAGTCAAAATCCGGTATTCATCACCAAAACATCTCACTTGATGACAAAAAATGTCCTTACTGCTCGAATTACCATGTATAAAAAGCACAGGTAACCCGTTACCCCCCGTATCAGCAACAGAGATGACAGCATGACTGGTATGAATATCGTACTGCGAAATAGCCATAATACTTTATTTCCTTAGGAATATTATTAATTAAGTCGTCATTTTTTGGGATATGTACAGTGCGCTCAAATGCACCGGCGGCGCGGTGTAAAAGTGATTTATACTTATTTGGAAATCAGCCGGATAGAACACATAAACGCGAAGCCAGAGTAACAATTATCAGTGTAGAAAATCCTGATTTTCATCACACAGGTGAAGTGGTATGTAAAGCAAATTATGTAACACCTGTGATGTTTTAACAGGGACAAAATATCAAGGCGCCCCTGAGCGTTAAGAAAAAACGCCGTTTCAGGTACGCCAGGATTTATTCATTCAAAGCCGGGGACTTTAATCAAAGCAAAGGCTTTTCTCCTCTCTGCCACCAGCGTAATAACAGTTTATCAACGCCTTCCATTGCACTACCCGTGAAACGCTCTACCATGCGTTTACGATGTATATAATTGACGCCAATAACTTCACAATGATCTATTTGAGCAATTAACAGATCATCACTGACACCAATTTCGTCAATCAACCCTTTTTCTTTCGCTTGTGTGCCATACCAATATTCACCTGTAGCGACACTTTCCACATCAAGCAATGGACGATGTGTATGAATAAATTCTTTGAACAATTCGTGAGTCTGATTGAGATCTGCTTGGAACTTTTTCCGGCCCTGCTCTGTATTTTCCCCTAAAAAAGTCAATGTGCGTTTATATTCACCAGCCGTATGCAGTTCTACATCAATATCATTTTTCTTCAATAATTTATGAATATTTGGAATCTGAGCGACCACCCCAATAGAACCAATAATGGCAAATGGCGCGGCAACAATATGATCAGCAACACAAGCCATCATATAACCACCACTGGCAGCCACTTTATCTACGACGACAGTCAGGCGGACACCTTTCTGACGCAGACGGGCAAGCTGGGAAGCGGCAAGTCCGTAACCATGAACCATTCCACCGGGGCTTTCAAGACGCAGCAAAACTTCATCTTTTGCATCTGCCACTGCCAGAACTGCGCTAATCTCTTCACGTAATGAATCCACTTCATGTGCGTCCATACTGCCTTTAAAATCCAGCACATAGAGACAAGGTTTCTGTAATCCTTTCTGCCCTGTCTTAGCTTCACTCTTCTTTTGCTTGGATTCGAGCTTTTGCTGTTTATTAAACTCTTTGTGCCAGATTTTTCTTTCGGCTTCTGTCATTCTAGCCTGCTGCATTTGACGCTGTTTATCCCGGTATGATTCACCAAGGTCTGTCAGTTTCAACTCGCCTTTTAGCGAAGATTTCCGCATTCCCACACCAATACCAAATATAGCCAAGGCGATAACGGCCAACACCAGCGTTATTACTTTGGCTAAAAACAACCCGTAAAGAGATAAATACTCCACAAAACCCACCTTTGTCTTCTGATAATTAATATTTTTCATTCTAACTAAAAATAGATATTAACGCCTGCAATGTTTCACCATTTACTTCTTAAACAATCAGCCTTTACAAATTTGACTCAATATATCAATTTCTGTTTTGATAGCCTGAACTGCCTCTTATGGTAATAAATCGCTCTATCAATAACAGGAAATCTTCAAATGTTACATTACCAACCTAAACATGACCTCCTACAGCAACGTATTATTTTGGTTACAGGCGCTGGAGATGGGATTGGTCGTGAAGTGGCTTTAACTTATGCCCGTTATGGAGCGCAAATGATCTTACTTGGCAGAACCACGCACAAACTGGAAGCTGTCAAAAAAGAGATAGAACAAGCAGGTGGCGCCCCTGTAGCCATTTACACCCTAGATCTACTCACCATAACAGCCGAAGAGTGTAAAACATTTGCTGACGATTTAACGAAATATTATCCGCATCTGGATGGTGTATTGCATAACGCCGGATTGCTGGGCGCCGTCGCACCAATGGCAGAACAGCCGGTTCAGTTATGGCACGATGTGATGCAAGTCAACGTCAATGCGACCTTTATGTTAACTCAGGCATTGCTTCCGTTATTATTGAAATCACCGCACGGATCATTAATTTTTACCAGTTCAAGCGTTGGCCGTGAAGGTCGCAGCGGTTGGGGAGCTTATTCCGCCTCTAAATTTGCAACCGAAGGCATGATGCAGGTTTTAGCCGAAGAATATAAACATAGTTCTCTGCGCGTTAATTGCATCAACCCTGGTGGTACACGCACAAATATGCGCGCCAACGCATTCCCTAACGAAAATTCTGCTAAACTGAAAACACCGGCGGATATTATGCCGCTATATCTTTATCTCATGGGCAGCGATAGTCTGCGTAAAACAGGCATCAGTTTTGATGCACAACCCGGACGTAAAGCAGGACCAGCTGAATAATGACAATCAATGAGAACCAGCACCAAAAAAGGCAACAACGCCTGAAAGAAAAAGTGGATTCCCGTATTGAAGCCGCCCAGTTAGAGCGGGGAATCTTCATCGTTTTTACCGGCAATGGTAAAGGCAAAACCACCGCGGCGTTCGGCACAGTGACCCGTGCGGTAGGTCATGGGTTACGTGCCGGTGTTATCCAGTTTATAAAAGGTCAATGGGAGAATGGCGAAAAAAATCTGCTGGAACAACATGGTGTGAATTTCCATGTTATGGCAACAGGTTTTACCTGGGAAACCCAAAGCCGGGAAACAGATACCGTGGCCTGCCATCAGGTATGGCGCCACGCGTTGGAGATGCTGGCTGATCCTGATTTGGATCTGGTGGTACTGGATGAACTGACTTATATGGTGAGTTACGGCTATCTTCCTCTTGAAGAGGTTATTACCGCCCTGAAACACCGGCCAGAACACCAATCCGTTATTATTACCGGCCGCGGTTGTCACCGTGAATTATTGGAAATGGCCGATACCGTCACAGAGATGCGCCCGGTCAAACATGCCTTTGATGCCGGCATTAAAGCACAAAAAGGAATCGACTGGTAAAAAAGGCCCCGTGATTACACGAGGCCCACAGAAACGAGAAGCCTAGAAACCTAAAAATAGAAATTAGCGGCCTTTTGGTGCAGTTGGACGCCCCGCATTCTGGCGGGAGCTACCCGGACGACGCTTTCCTGCCGATGGACGTGATGTCCCCTGAGTATGGCGTTTAACTGCACGGCGGATTTGGTTAGCTTTAAGACGACGTTGATCACGTTCAACCGCCACTTTGGAAACCGTCTCTTCATTCAAACCCACTAATTGACGCAAATAATTAGTCTGCTCCAAACCAAGTTCTGTCCAACCCCCGCGAGGTAAACCTTTTGGCAAACCAATATCACCATAACGCACACGAATAAGGCGGCTCACCTGTACACCCACCGCTTCCCAAAGACGACGAACTTCACGGTTACGTCCTTCTGTCAGCGTTACGTTATACCATTGGTTCATCCCCTCACCGCCCTTGAACGCGACAGTGCAGAACGATGCCGGGCCATCTTCCAGTTGAATCCCCTTAGTCAGTTGTTTCAGTTTGGCATCATCAACTTCGCCAAAAACACGAACAGCATATTCACGCTCAACTTCCCGACTTGGATGCATCAAACGGTTCGCCAGCTCACCATCCGTGGTAAACAGCAACAAACCACAGGTATTCACATCCAGACGCCCAACCGCTATCCAGCGGGAGCCCAGCAATTTAGGCAAACGATCAAAAACGGTTGGCCGACCTTCTGGATCATGGCGGGTGCAAAGTTCACCTTCTGGTTTGTAATAAGCCAGAACACGGCAAACTTCTTTTTGTGGTTCTTTGATATGTAATATCCGGCCATCAAGGCGAATTTTTGTGGCGGACTGAACTTCAATACGATCGCCTAAAGTGGCAATCTTGCCGTCAACACTGACGCGCCCTTGTTGAATATAACCTTCTACTTCGCGGCGGGAACCGTGACCGGAACGCGCGAGAATTTTCTGTAACTTTTCAGATTTTTGTGTCTTACCACTCATTGAGCAACCTCTGCTGTCGCCTTCACAGGCGTCGTGTTGTATATCAATCAATACGCCATATTGAAAAAATATTATAACAAATTGATTTTAATAAATTTTTTAACATAGAGTGTTAGAAAACAGGTCATACACTCCAGTCTGTGGCCGGGCATTCTACACTAATTTTGGAATCAATGACTCAAATAAATATGCCCATTTATCGCTCACACCGAAACTCATCGGAAAAAAACAAATATATTACAGCCACAACTAGGTTATAACATGAACCCATATTGAAATATCAATATTTACCGTAGAATCTATACCAAAATAGACTCCATTACCGCCACCTAAATACTGATAGCCGCCATACAGTTTTGAAAGTGCCTTTTCAATAAGATAATATCAGAATTCACTTTTATCTTCTATCTCATAAAAATTAACCCGAGGAAAATCATCGTCAACAAATAACCAATTAAACTTATTTTAGGTGGGAAAAATATTTACTTATCACGTTATCAAAGCCACTTAATTATTAAATACATAATGATTTCTTATTTAGTTACTATTGATAATTCGAATTAATAATAAAAACTTTAACTCAATCAAAGAATTAAAAATATAAAGTCAGTATATTATACGCTGACTTTATATTGACACTGAAAATGATTACTGCTTAACCTATAAAAATGGCGTTACATTCCCGGCACCTTCACGTATTATCACAGGCGTATCTTCAGTCAAATCAATTACCGTTGTAGGCTGCTGCCCTAAATAACCACCGTGAATAATCAAATCAACCAATTTACCCAAATTATCTTTAATCTCTTCCGGATCAGATTCAGCAAAATCATTCCCCGGTAAAATGAGACTGGTGGACATCAGTGGCTCACCCACTTGTTCAAGAAGAGACAGCGCAATTGGATTAGATGGAACACGCAATCCAATGGTTTTCCGCTTATCATTCATTAAACGACGAGGCACTTCTTTGGTCGCCCGTAAAATAAAGGTGTAATTACCTGGCGTATTATTCTTAATCAGTCGAAAAGCCGAATTATCAACATAGGCATAGGTCGATATCTCTGATAAGTCACGACACATTAAGGTGAAATTATGATGACTATCCAACTGTCGAATACGACATATCCGGGTCATCGAATCTTTATCTTCCAGACGGCAACCAATCGCATAACCGGAATCAGTTGGGTAAACCACGACCCCACCTTTTTTGAACACATCCACACTTTGCCCTATTAAGCGTGGTTGAGGATTATCAGGATGAATATAAAAAAACTGGCTCATAAATTGCCTCTTAATTTTATGCAGCCCCTACAGCGACCAGTTGCGCCATATTGGTACCACATCACCGGGTAACCACAATTTACGCCCTAACTCTATCCATGAACAGGGCTGGTGAAAATCAGAACCTAACGATGCCATCAAATCATACTCCCGTGACAATTGACCGAGATGTTTCCGCTCGTTAGGCGCCTGCCGACACTGTGCAACCTCCATTGCATCACCACCATGCTGCTTAAACCAGACAATCAAACGTTTCAACCACTTGGCAGATAAATCATATCGCCCCGGATGCGCAATCACTGCCTGTCCGCCTGATTGATGAATGGCGTCAATAGCGTGTTCAATTGTACACCATTGCGGTGGAACGTATCCGGTTTTTCCCCTCGCCAGATACTTCTTAAAGACTTTCGCAATGGTCGGCTCTTTACCGATTTCTACTAAGTAACGAGCAAAATGGCTTCGCGTCACCTGACCACCATCCGCTAACTGACTTGCTCCTGCCCAGGCATCGGAAATACCTGCCTTTGCCAGCCTGCGACCTATTTCAATGCCGCGCGCTTTCCTGAGTTCAGCCTGTTTACCCAACAATTCAATCATTGCAGTTGCCTGAATATCTATATTCAGACCCACAATGTGAATCTCCATTTTTTCCCACAGGGTAGATATTTCAACGCCGGGTATTAATTTCAAGGGTAAATGATGATTGCGGATATGTTCATGGGCCAGAGGAATAGCATTTGTCGTATCATGATCAGTCACTGCCAACACATTGACTCCCATTGCCACCGCCCGTTCAGCCAACTCTGATGGTGAAAGTAAACCATCCGATGCTGTCGTATGGCTATGAAGATCATAAATTGTCACCAACTCAGTAGTTGAATTTGTCATTATCTCTTTCTCTGCCTGAATAAATTTGAAACATATTAAGCGGATAGCTTAACGATAAAGAGGGGTATTTTACATCAAAAACAAAGAAATTTATTTAAAATCAATTAAATAATCAAGAATAAGAATGGAATCTACACAAATAAAGCACGACATTCCACTCTAACTAAATCAATAATAACAGATAAGCCATTAAAGAGATTTTACAGAGACTGGGAAAGTACTGATGGCATGTTTCAGTGTTGGGAGATAATTATCCTTTTGCCAACTAAACATGGCTGATAATAGTTCTTCATTGCTATTATTACTCATATATTTTCCTCAAAGTAAATAATTAATATTTTCTCGAAAAAAACATTGTTCAAAACTTAGAGAAATTATTTTTATCGCTTAAATTTCTGTGATTATAAATTTAACAAACAATAGATAACCATTCATTAAAATCTATTTAATATCGTTCAGGTATCAATGAAGAATCATACTTCCAGCGCCTTTGTCCGATTGGATTATGTATATTAATGCTGTAATTAGCCTTTACAGATTTAAAGATAAGAGCTATTAATGTTAGTACAAATAAAAATTGGGAGAGCTAACATGTACATATCATCAGTAGAAACATATCTTCCGGGTACTAACATTACAAATGAAGAATTGTGTGCGTTAATTAACTTCAGGCCACAGCTAATAGAAAAACTATTCGGTAACTATGGACGCCATATTTCAACAAATATACTGACGGGTAAAATTAACAATAATACATCTGATCTCATTTCAATTGTTTTAAAAAGATTAATACAGCAAAATGAAAATGGCTATCATGACATTGATTTTATTATAACATCGACAGCCACTCCTGATTATTTATTGCCAACCAGCATTAATGAGGCATGTTACAAGTTAGGGATAAAAAATATTGAAACTTATCAGATTAATGGCGGATGTTCAGGAGCTGTGCAGGCATTAAATCTCGCGAAATACATATTAAAAAGCGGCGTACATAAAAAAGGAATTGTAATAGGTGTCGAGTGCTCTAATAAGTTTGCCAATCTATTTGATTTTGGCAGTAAAAAAATTGCCCCCAAAGAGGCTGTAAATTACGTTCTCTTTGGTGATGGTGTGGGAGGGTGCATTTTATCAAGTGAAGAAACAGAAAGCGCCCTAGCTGTAAATGAAGTTAGCTACAGTTATATAGGACTGAATGAGAAAATAGGTCAACTAGTAAACTGGAAGGGAACCAAGAAAGATACGGATGATTCCCCTATGTTACAGGAAGAATACAAATTAATTGAAAAATTAGTCCCAGATCTGACCATGGATAGCTTCAAATCATTTTTAATTACCAACAAGCTAAAAATATCAGAAAAACTTTGGCTAATGCCGCCACAGCTATCCGGGAAAATGGTTGATGTGATTTGTAAGAAAATTGGATTTCCTGAGTCACATGTTTTATCCCAAGTTGCAAATATAGGAAATTGTGCAAACGCAGCATTATTCTTTCAGTTAAAAGAATTTTTTGATATAGCAAATGATGGTGAGGAAGGTATAGCCATATCTATAGAGTCGTCACGCTGGTTAACATCAAGAGTCTACCTCACAAAAGGAGGTCAATGTGTTAAATAGTATCTTAAATAAGATGATTTTAGGAAAATCAATAGAGCAGAACTTTAAACAGATTGTGAATAGCTTAGTCCTTTGCAATCTCAGCCACAAAGCATTATTGCCTTTAATGAATTATGAAGCCTTAACGCTGAACATTTATTTAAAGTTTATGAAAACTGATTACAGCAACTATTTATCATATGTATTATTAAATCAGTCTGTAATTGAAGATTACAAACCTGAAATTGTTTTTATTATTTTTGACGAAACATATTACCTTGATGAATATAGCATATGTAAACCGATAGATGACGTAAAACAAAACATTGAGAATATAAAAACCAATTTAAAAAAAATAGTTGATATTTTCATTGATCTCGGGATGGATAAAATTAAATTCTTTGTATCATCACTACCCTACTGCTCACAAAACTTGAGTCAATATATAAGCCTTAATGAAAGAAAAAGATTTCAGGTGATGATTTATGAGTTCACTGAATTTATCGAGAAAGACAATTCGGTGTCACTGATTATAGATCTGAGTGAATTTAAAGGCAATACCACAGAGAATATATATACCACACATAACACAGTCGCATCTTTAGATTTCTTAAATTATGTAGCAGAAGCGACTATAAAATTATTAAGACTCTCTTATGGTAAATCTATAAAGTGTATAATCACGGATTTAGATAACACATTATGGGATGGTGTTATAGTTGAAGATGGCTTAGAAAATAGTCTAGCTTCAAAAAAGGCCAATGAATTTAACATGTATCAAAAATGGTTGTTAAGGATGTATGAGCAGGGTGTTATTCTGGCTATAGCAAGTAAGAACGATGAGCAAATCATCAAAGAAATTTTTGATAAAAATAATGGAAAAATAAAAATCGATTGGGATAAATTTTCTTTTACGTCAATTAACTGGAATAGAAAAAGTGATAACATAAAGGATATATGCAAAAATCTGAATATTAATCCAGAACATGTTCTTTTTATAGATGACAGTAAGTATGAGTGTGAAGAGGTAAAACAGAATATCCCTGAAATTACTGTTTTTGAGTTTTCTAAAAACATAACTGAAAATATTAGAAGTTTATTAGGTTCAGATTTTTTCATTAAAGAAAAGTTAACCGATTCAGATAAGATAAGAAATATGACGTTTGCTCAAAATAGATTGCGAGAAAACCTTCATATTGTCTCAAAAAATAATAATGATTACTTAAAAAGTCTGAACATGACGTTATGTTTCACAACATCTCCAGCGTCATTTATTGAAAGAATTTCCGAATTAACATTAAGAACAAATCAATTCAATATGACAACGATAAGAATGAATATAAAGGAGGTTCACGATTTTCTTGCTGATAACGCCAATACAATTATCATATTCTCATGCAGAGACAACTTTGGTGATTATGGCGTTATTGGGTGCGCATTTCTGTCTTTCTTTGAAAAAACATGTTTAATAGAAAATATCGTCACGAGCTGCCGTGTATTAGAACGGCAAGTTGAATTTGGAGTAATGAATGTGATCATTCATATTGCCAGGGAGAATAAGTGTGAGCTGCTGACAGCTAAATATACAGAAACAAATAAGAATAAAAAATTCAAAAATTTTTATAAACAATGTGGTTTCCTAAACCAAACAGATAGTTTTTACCAAGCTAAGTTAACTGAATTGAAAATTGCCGACAAACACTACTGTGTGAACATAGAAGGGGTTCCAAATGAAATCTGATGATTTTTTGTTGTTTATAAAAGATAAAACCGGAATGCAATTTAATTCAAGTGATCTCGATTGCGACCTTTCAAGTCTTGATGAATGGGACTCATTAACCTTTATGTATATGATAATAACATTAGAAAATGAGATAAAAATCAAGTTTGAAGTCGATAAATTATTAGCATGCAGAAATTTACGTGAAATCTTCGAGGTTATGAATAATGAAATTAGCAAAAATATGTGATAATAGAAAGCAGACTCTAATATTTTTAGATCTAGCCAAAGAGGTTAAAGGGGTATCATTTGTAACAAAAGTAAATATATCAACATGTAAAATGAGTTATGCAACATCATTGTTAATTAAAGCAGTGAGTGAAGCATTTGAAGAGTTCAGTCATTTAAACTGTATGATGAAGTATGGCAGTAACATGAAATTAATTAATATGAAGGAGATCAATGCAAGGTTAACCATCTCACAAGAAAATGAATCACAAGAAGCTGGCGTTTATACCTACACTATTAAAAATACAGATAAAAAAACTGTAAAAAATATATATAGTGAAATATCTTTAATAATAAAAACAGAGCTTGCGAAACAAGATTCTTATAGAAAAATAAGGCTAATACAGAGACTACCTTTATTTATCGGAAAGTTATTGTCTAAGTTTATGATGCTTAATTCTAGGAATCAGGTAGCCCTTTTTGGTAGTTTCACTGTGACATCCTTTGGTAAGGAAAGTCAGAATATTTGCATCCCTATATCCGGCTCGACATTTACATTTACTTTGGGTTGTCCAGAACAGACAGAAAACAACACATATAAATGTAATCTAGTTATGGTTTTTGACCACAGAGTACTTGATGGCGTCGAAGCATCCAGATTCCTCAATAAAATAAAAGATAATTTCATGAAATACGAATCAAATTTTTTATGAGGCAAAAATATGAATAAGTTATATGAAATGAAGAATTATGTGATTTTACATGCGAGAACCTTGAGTATCCAAAGGAAAGTGAGTGATTTGCTTTTATCTATAAATTCGTTGTCAGATGATTCATCATCTAGCTGGGGTAATGTTTTCTGGAAGGAGGCTAAGCATTCAGAAGGAAACGGTAACTATAAAGAAGCCTTGGGATTATATAATATTGCAAGATTCCCTTATCCAGATACAACGATTCAACATCGTTCTTATAATGAATATATTAGTTTGTTTAAAAACATATATATAAATCCTCATAAACTTGAAGATAAAATAACATCTAATGGGGCTCAACGATTTTATATTAAATATGGAAAAACAAAAGACGTTGTAATCATATGTGGGGGAATTATTTCTCTGAAAGAACAGTGGGTAAACGCATTAAGTATTCTCCATTCTCTTGGTTTAACCGTTATTCTTACTGAGATGCCGAGTGTGGGGGAAAACTCAATAAGTTTTAACGCTGAATCATTCAGCATGTTTTCAGATATACTAAATTCAATAGATTTCCCTGTGGGTAAAAGGTGCCATTTACTGGCGATGAGTTTTAGCGGTTACATTGCATTAAAAAATAGTTGTACGGATAACAGAATAAACTCGATAACTATGGTTGGTGCGCCTATATATGACATCTACCATAATGTTAAATTATTTCAGAATTTACCTCGAATTACTAAGGACATTTTGATAAATAACATTAATAATAATAGTCATAAAAAAATAAGTACAGATGATGAACTGTTTTATTTTATGAATAGTGAATTCACTTCTGTTAATAAGATAAGAGAAGACCTGAGGATTTTTTATTTACAGAGTAAATATGATGAGGTTATTCCCTCAACAGAAACAACCCATCTAAAAGATAAGTGTTCATTTTTCAATAATCTTTGCTTACCCGATGTCCATGGTTCACCAAACTACCATAAGACAGTGGTTTTTTATATCATCTGGAGTGTTCTTAAGTCTATGAATAAGAATGCACTCACAAGGATTTTATTAATTGCTATGATATCAATATCAAAGCTTATATATAGATTTAAAAATATTAAAAACTGACGGACTCTACCTTGTAAATTGAGCGGGTTATATATGCTCTCGGGGATTCGCTCCCTTGCCGCCGCGATGCATCTTGAAATCCATAGGGTATACCTATATTCATATTTTTACAGCAAAGAATGGTATTCAGCCCTAAAATATAGGGCTGAACATTATCATCTTAAGTGTGAAAATGATAATATTAGTTATTTATGACAGTAGATAATAAATTTATTAATATTAGCGTCTTCTCTTATCTTGAATAAAAATGATAAGCGTTCGTTCATAATATTAAACTGCCAGAATTAGTCGGTCCTCTCCTGATAACTCATTACCCTTACCCAACCAATCGACAAAAATTTAATAGACTTTTTTTCATAAAACTCTTGACACACAAACCGCGCTCCAGTTTACTAGTACGAAAGAAATGGCAGTATTATCTCGTATATCATCTATATTTAATGCGAAAGAGGCACTGAAAATGGCTGTATTTATGATGTCTATCCGTTGGTGGCACAACTTCCCATTTAGGGCGGTATGGTCACGCACATAAATCAACAGTGCCAAATTACCAGAACCCGCCCAAAAGGCGGGTTTTTTTATATGCATAACTCATGATCAGGACGAAAAAATGACGGATAAACAATCAAAACTCACAGTCATTGAGCAGGAAACAACTTATCAGCCCGATCCTGCACGGCTATTTAATCAACTCTGTAGTAAGCGACCGGCAACGTTATTGCTGGAATCGGCAGAAATTAACAGTAAAAAAAGCCTGAAAAGTCTGTTAGTCATCGACAGTGCCTTGCGTATCAGCGCAAACGGCAATCAGGTCACTTTCGACGCCTTGACAGAAAATGGCCGAAATTTATTACCGGTTTTGGTCAAAAAATTTCCCAGCAATGTCCAATCTGAAATGACACACGATTCTCTCCAATTGATCTTTCCGCCAACCAATCACAATATGATCGATGAAGATAGTCGCCTGAAAGTCATATCTGTATTTGATGCACTGCGTGCCCTTCTTTCTCTGGCAGAATTACCATCGCAAGACAATGCAGAAGCAATATTCGTTGGCGGCCTTTTCTCCTACGACCTGGTCGCCGGGTTTGAGTCGCTACCCACAGTAAAAACCGTTCAACGTTGTCCTGATTTCTGTTTTTATCTGGCAGAAACTTTAATGGTGATCGACCATCAGAATAAAAGTGCACGCTTGCAAATCAGTCTGTTCAGTGATTCTCCAGAAGAAAAACAACGTCTTAAGCAACGGTTGAAAACATTAGCGAAACTCATCAGGGAACCCACTGAGCCAGTGCAACAAATCTCGCTGCCGACAATGAAAGTTTCATGTAATCAGGATGACGAGACATATGCAGAAATAGTGACACAATTGCAACAATACATCCGCCAGGGAGATATTTTTCAGGTGGTTCCATCACGGCGCTTTTCTCTGCCATGCCCAGCACCGCTTAATGCTTATCAAAAACTTAAACAGCGCAATCCAAGCCCTTATATGTTCTTCATGCAAGATAAAGACTTCTGTCTGTTCGGCGCTTCCCCTGAAAGCGCACTGAAATATGATGCGTCCAATCGTCAAATCGAGATTTACCCTATCGCCGGCACACGCCCCCGCGGGCGCAATGCTGCCGGAGAGTTGGATGCCGATCTGGACAGCCGGACTGAGCTGGAGATGCGTACAGACCACAAAGAGTTAGCTGAACACTTGATGCTGGTTGATTTAGCCCGTAATGATTTGGCCCGTATTTGTGAACCCGGCAGCCGCTATGTCGCTGATCTGACAAAAGTCGATCGTTACTCTTTTGTCATGCATCTGGTTTCCCGCGTGGTCGGGACATTACGCCATGACTTGGATATTTTCCATGCTTATCAAGCTTGTATGAATATGGGGACACTTACCGGCGCACCGAAAGTTCGGGCAATGCAACTTATCGCCCATTACGAAAATGAACGTCGTGGCAGCTACGGTGGCGCAGTCGGTTACTTCACCGGCAAGGGTGATATGGATAATTGTATCGTTATCCGCTCCGCTTACGTGGAAGATGGCATAGCGACGATTCAGGCCGGCGCTGGCGTAGTATTGGATTCCATTCCTTTGGCAGAAGCTGAAGAGACCAGCAACAAAGCAAGAGCCGTCATTCGTGCAATTGCTGAAGCACATCATGCAGAGGAGATTTTCTGATGGCGAATATTCTCCTACTCGATAACGTGGATTCATTCACCTATAACCTTGTCGATCAATTACGCAATAAAGGTCATCAGGTTGCTATCTATCGCAATACCGTTACAACTGACATTATTATGCAGCAATTCAAGGCGCTGCCTTCTCCGTTACTGATGCTTTCACCGGGGCCGGGTAAACCCTCTGACGCGGGCTGTATGCCTGAATTACTTAAAAAAATAATCGGCAAAATTCCGGTGATCGGCATCTGCCTTGGACATCAGGCAATTATTGAAGCCTATGGTGGAGAGATTTCCACTGCTGATCAAATCCTGCACGGCAAAGCCTCTCTGGCAGAGCATGATAATCAGGCTATGTTCGCTGATCTGGATAATCCTTTGCCCGTTGCCCGTTATCACTCTTTGGCGGGTTGCAAAATTCCATCTGAATTGACGATTTCTGCCCGTTGCGGCGACACCGTTATGGCGGTTCGCCACGACAAACATAAGGTTTGCGGGTTCCAGTTCCATCCTGAATCCATTCTCACAACTCATGGCGCCAGATTACTTGAACAAACTCTGGCCTGGGCGCTGAATTAAAAAGGAGGTATGAAAATGCAATCTATTTTCGACAAATTGTTCAATGCGCAGATACTGACACAACAAGAAAGCCAGCAACTGTTCTCCGCCATAATTCAAGGAGAATTAAGTGAGCCGCAACTCGCGGCGGTCCTTATCAGTATGAAATTGCGCGGTGAGCAGCCACAAGAGATCGCCGGCGCCGCGCAGGCGTTACTGGCAAATGCCCTGCCATTTCCGAGGCCGGACTATACTTTCTGCGATATTGTCGGAACAGGGGGAGATGGAACTAACAGCATCAATATTTCAACCGCCAGTGCATTTGTCGCAGCAGCTTGTAATATTAAAGTCGCCAAACATGGTAACCGCAGTGTTTCCAGCCGTTCCGGTTCATCTGATTTGCTGGCGGCATTTGGTATAACGCTTGATGTCAGTGCAGAATGCGCCCGCAGCGCCTTGGATGAAATCGGCATCTGTTTTCTGTTTGCGCCGCAGTATCATATTGGATTCCGCCATGCGATACCTGTACGTCAGCAACTGAAAACCCGGACGCTGTTCAATGTATTAGGCCCTCTGGTTAACCCGGCCCGCCCGCCGTTGGCATTAATTGGCGTTTACAGCCCTGAGCTGGTTAGCCCCATTGCCCGTACCTTGCAAGTCTTGGGCTATCAACGGGCAGCGGTTGTTCACAGTGGTGGAATGGATGAAGTTGCCCTGCATGCGCCAACCATCGTTGCAGAACTTAATGATGGAGAAATTACCCATTATCAATTAAATGCTAAAGATTTTGGTTTACAAAGCCATCCAATATCGGCATTAAAAGGGGGAGCGCCGGAGGAAAACCGTGAAATGCTCAGTTTATTGTTACAGGGCCGGGGTAAGAAAGCTCATGCTGATGCCGTTGCCGCTAATGTCGCCCTGTTGATGAAAATTCATGGACAGGAAAATTTACGTCATAACACTCAACAAGCTCTTGAAACCATTCACAGTGGTCTGGCTTATAAACGAGTCACCGCACTTGCTGCAAGGAGTTAATGATGCAAACTACCGTTTTACAGAAAATTGTTAATGATAAAGCCGAATATCTTATTGGACGCAAGCAACAACAACCTTTGGAAAGCTTTATTGATTCTATTGTTGCCAGCCAGCGTAATTTTTATCAGGCGCTGAGCAGTGAACAAACTGTTTTTATTCTGGAGTGTAAAAAGGCATCGCCTTCAAAAGGACTCATTCGTCAGGATTTTGATCCCATCCAGATAGCAAAAACTTATCAGCCTTATGCTGCTGCAATTTCAGTATTAACGGATGAAAAATATTTTCAGGGCAGCTATGACTTTCTCCGTCTGGTGAGTAATGCCGTTCATCAGCCGGTGCTGTGCAAAGATTTTATTATCGATCCTTATCAGGTTTATCTCACTCGTCATTATCAGGCAGATGCCATTCTGCTGATGCTGTCGGTTCTTGACGATGAGCAATATATTATGCTGTCTGAACTCGCTCATAGTTTAAATATGGGAGTACTGACGGAGGTGAGTTCAGAAGAAGAACAGATCAGGGCTGTCACGCTGAAAGCCAAAATTATTGGTATTAATAACCGCGACCTAAGAGATCTTTCTATAGATTTAAACCGTACCAGACAACTTGCGCCACAGTTACCGGAAGGAACGATTGTTATCAGCGAATCAGGTATCCACCAGCATCAGCAAATTCGTGAACTCAGCCATTATGCCAATGGTTTTCTGATTGGCAGTGCTTTGATGTCCCAGTCCAATCTTGATCTGGCATTACGTCAACTGATTCTGGGGGAAAATAAGGTCTGTGGATTAACCCGCCCACAAGACGCCAAAGCAGCATTACAAGCAGGAGCTGTTTATGGTGGTTTGATATTTGTTGAGCATTCTCTGCGTAGAATTAATATCGAACAGGCTCAACAAATCATCAATGCGGCGGCTCTCAAATATGTGGGGGTATTTCAAAATCAATCATCTACATTTATCAATCATACCGCCCGTACTCTGTCTCTCGCTGCGGTGCAATTACATGGAGCAGAAGGCGAAGTTTATATTGAAGAACTGCGGAAATTATTGCCTGAGAACTGCCAGATTTGGAAAGCGATTGATATGTCGAAAGGTTCATTTCACGCTAAAACCAGAAATATTGATCGGTATCTGCTTGATAACGGCAAAGGTGGGACCGGCAAAAGTTTCGACTGGCAATTACTTGAAAAACAATCACTCGACAATGTGATGTTGGCAGGTGGATTAAATGAAGAAAATTGCCAGCAGGCAGCAAAATATGGCTGTTGCGGGCTTGATTTTAACTCTGGTGTTGAAAGCGCGCCGGGTATTAAAAGCAGTCATAAATTGAGCAAAGTGTTTCAGCGTCTACGTAGCTACCAATAAACAACGATTCTTTGATTAATGGACAAACAGAATAATGAGTAAACTTAACCCCTATTTTGGTGATTTCGGTGGACAATATGTGCCACAGATCCTTATTCCCGCCCTTGAACAATTAGAAGCGGCATTTATTGATGCTCAACAAGATCCTGAATTCCAGCAAGAGTTTCAAGATCTGCTGAAAAACTATGCCGGCAGACCAACGGCATTAACTTTATGCCGTAATTTGACTAAAGGCACTAAAACCCGCCTTTATCTGAAACGGGAAGATCTATTACACGGCGGCGCTCATAAAACCAATCAGGTACTTGGTCAGGCATTACTGGCGAAACGCATGGGCAAAAATGAAATTATTGCGGAAACCGGCGCCGGCCAGCATGGTGTGGCAACAGCCCTTACCTGCGCACTGTTAAATATGAAATGCCGCATTTATATGGGTGCGAAAGATGTAGAACGTCAATCCCCTAATGTCTTCCGCATGCGTCTGATGGGCGCCGAAGTTATCCCGGTCCACAGCGGCTCTGCAACCCTAAAAGATGCCTGCAATGAAGCGCTGCGTGACTGGTCCGGCAGCTATGATAAGGCTCACTATTTGTTAGGTACCGCCGCTGGCCCACATCCCTACCCAACCCTAGTTCGGGAATTCCAGCGTATGATTGGTGAAGAAGCCAAAGCCCAGATTCTGGCAAAAGAGGGACGTCTGCCTGATGCTGTGCTGGCCTGCGTTGGTGGGGGCTCCAATGCCATTGGCATGTTTGCCGAGTTTATTCCTGAAACATCAGTACGTTTGATTGGTATTGAACCTGCGGGACACGGTATCGAAACGGGCAAACATGGCGCTCCGCTGAAACATGGCGAATTAGGTATCTATTTTGGTATGAAATCACCCATGATGCAGACAGATGAGGGCCAGATTGAAGAATCTTATTCTATTTCAGCCGGTCTGGATTTCCCTTCTGTTGGTCCTCAACATGCCTATCTGAACAGCATCGGCCGGGCTGACTATTTTTCCATCACTGATGATGAAGCATTAGCTGCATTCAAAACCCTTTCTCGTGAGGAAGGTATTATTCCCGCTCTCGAATCCTCTCATGCGCTGGCTTATGCTTTGAAGATGATCCAGCAAGCGCCTGATAAAGAGCAATTACTGATCGTCAATCTATCCGGTCGCGGTGATAAAGACATATTTACTGTCCATGATATTTTAAAATCCAGGGGGGAAATCTGATGGAACGTTACGAGCAGCTATTTAAACAATTGGAAAGCCGTAAACAAGGTGCTTTTGTCCCCTTTGTCACACTCGGCGATCCAAACCCAGAATTATCGTTAGAAATTATTGACGCACTGATTGCCGGTGGTGCTGATGCCCTTGAGTTAGGTATTCCTTTTTCTGATCCACTGGCTGACGGCCCAACAATTCAGAATGCCAATCTGCGTGCTTTCTCCTCAAATGTTACTCCCACTCTCTGTTTTGAATTATTGGCAAAAATTCGGACAAAATATCCTGAGATTCCCATTGGTCTATTGATGTATGCCAACCTGATTTTTCATAATGGCATAGACGAGTTTTATCGCCGCTGCAAAGATGCGGATATCGATTCTGTATTAGTTGCAGATGTTCCTGTATCAGAATCACGACCATTCCGTACCGCAGCAATGAAATATGGTATTGCCCCTATCTTTATTTGTCCTCCGAATGCGGAAGATGAATTATTACGTGAAATCGCCTCTTACGGCCGGGGATATACCTATTTATTATCCCGGGCCGGCGTTACCGGCACAGAACGACGCGCTGAACATCCTTTAAATCATTTGGTTAATAAGTTGCGGGAATATCATGCTGCGCCGCCATTACAGGGATTTGGTATTTCAGAGCCTGCACAGATAAAAGAAACGTTAGCAGATGGTGCTGCTGGTGCAATTTCCGGATCCGCCGTAATCAAAATTATTGAAACAAATCTTTCTCAACCAGAAATAATGCTGAAAAAACTCACTGAATTTGTATCAATAATGAAATCTGCAACTCAACTTTAGTATAAAAAATGGGGCAAAATCTGCCCCATCCTTTTCATATCAAACAACTTATGTTAAACAGTGGTGGTTCTTATCAGAAGTGATAACCGGCACCAAACATAAATACCCACGGATCAAGCCGGGTATCAACTTTATGGCTCTGATCGCCTGCTTTGAATTTCACATCAGTTTCGATGTTCACCCACCACACAGACGCGTTTAGCATCCAGTTCTGATCTAACTCATAATCTAAACCAACATGACCGGCCACACCCCAGGAATCTTTCAGATCCAGACTGTGTAAATTATTATCTTTAACAGCATCATTGCCATTGAATTTTTCATTAAAGAAAGTGGTATAGTTCAAACCAACACCAATATAAGGGCGGAAATTACTTTCTTTAGAGCCGAAATAGTATTGCGCCATTAATGTCGGCGGCAGACTCTTTATTTTGGCAATATTACCTGCACCCGGTAAACTTACCTGATGCTGGAAAGGTGTCCCAGCGAGTAATTCAATACCAATATTATCGGTAATCATATAACCGAAGGTTAGACCCATCTGGGTATTATTATCCGCACTCAGAGAACCTACCCCTAATACATTATCAGATCCCGTATTAGGTCTTACTGTTGCAGTACCCGTGCGGAAAAGAAAATCACCCGCTTCATGAGCAAAAGCGAACGATGGTGCTAAAGTTGCCGCTGCTAATACAAATGCAGAAAGTTTTTTCATTATTCATCCCATTCCTGTGGTTTAAAAGTCAATAAAAATATAGCCATATATTTAGAATTATGATCCAAGATAGATCACATCTTTTAAATAATTTAATAAAAATCGTATATTTGCGATATTATTATTTCAAATTGGAATTATTTTAAATTGACACAAATCAATATTTATTATTAATTATTTGAATGTTTTTTATATTTATATGCTAATTACAACATTTTATCTTTCATCTGATTATATTTCCATGATGTTTTAACAAAGTTAAATTTATGTTTGTTTTTATATTGAAAATATAATATGAAGTACTTTTCCCTTCCATCAACAATCACAGCCAATCACTAATTTATCCGCACAATCTCCTTTCAGCTATCCACATCTGCCCATAACAGAGTACAATTAACCGCTGTATATTATTGTTTAACCTGATAGGAGCTGTCTTCATGCCAATCACGGCGAATACCCTGTACCGTGACAGTTTTAACTTTTTCAAGAATCAACTGTTAAGTACTCTGACTCTGGCCGTTCTGGCGGCTCTGGTGACTACCCTATTGGGACACCTGTTTATCCCTGATAGTGAACAGATGAAGCTGCTGACAGAAGCAGAATTCACTTTTGCAACTTCAGGTAAAGCCGGTATTCAGGATATGGTGTCCCAAATGACTCCAGAGCAACAGTCAATGATCATGCGAGCGGGAATAGGAACCATTTTCTCCAGTATGATTGGCAATGTGCTACTGGTTGGTGGTGTATTGACGTTGGTCACGGCAATTTCAGCGGGAAATCGTATCTCTTCATTACAGGCAATTGGTTTATCAGCAAGCCAGTTACCAAAACTGTTCCTGCTACTGCTTATCTGCACCTTGCTGATTCAACTTGGTTTGATGCTCATGTTAGTACCAGGTATTATTTTGTCTATCGCCCTGGCTTTATCACCCGTGATTATGACCGCTGAACGTCGCAGTATTTTTACCTCTATGAAAATAAGCTGGAAACTGGCATTTGCCAATATTCGCTTGCTGGTTCCGGCAATTCTGCTATGGCTGACCGCAAAACTCTTGCTAGTGTTTATTATTGACCGTCTGACATTCATTCATAGTGAGATGGCGGGAATTATGCTTGGCGTGTTTAATAATCTGATCTCAGCTATCCTGCTAATTTATCTGTTCAGGTTATATATGCTGGTTGCCTCTTCACAACAAAAATGAATATAAAATAGTCGTTCAAACAAACCCCATAGCGATAAAAGCTATGGGGCTGACAGAGAATACAACATGAGCCAGTTTATATCCGTGTACAGCTGTGTATAAGAACTTTATTGCTATTTGGATAAGAGCAAAAAAATTCCCTGCCATACAACAGGGAATTTCTGTAGAAGAGAGGTTGCTAATTAAATACGAATTAGCACATTCCGATTAGAACCGGTAACCTACACCAACTACCCAAGTGCCTATCTTAAGATCATCCAATTTTGAATATTCATAAGATGTATCAATAGTCCAATTTGGCATAGGGTTAAATTGTAATCCCAATCCGTAGCCGACAGATGTTTTACTGTCGCTGCCACTCTTTGAACCAACATAATCTGAGACCTTAACCTTTCCATGTGCAGCACCAACCATACCGTACACGCTAACATATTCATTAAAACGATATGTAGGGCCCGCCATCAGGGAAAAATAATCCATCTCAGAATCAGCTACTTTTCTGCCACCAACATAATGATCGTAACCTAAATATGTAGATGTGAGTGAGCTAATAACACCCCAATTATCATCTAACTCGTAGCGGTACTTCAGGTTAAAGCCCTTTAGGTCATCATCAATCTTTACACCATCAACCTTTACATGGCTCTGAGCATAGCCACCAGAAATTGTACTTTCACCGCTCGCATTTGCTGCAAATGCGAATACAGATAAACCAACAGCCACCACTGAAGCTACCAGTGTTCTTTTCATTGAAAATCCCTAATATTGTATAAAATATAGAAAAAAATAATTGCGGGGAGGTATTATTTATCAGTAACCAATAGAAAACAACGCAATTCCATTTATTGTTAATTTCCCGTTTAATAAAGCAAAATACTAAACATTACAGTCGTATTTTTTTTAACAAAAAGATATACACCTTAAGGGAAGACCGGTGGTTATCTATCAGATTGGCTTTATTAGCTGTTATTATGGCTAACCAATTGTTCAACCAAGCCCCATAGTTATAAAAACTATGGGCTGACAAGTCATAAACAGGATCACACTGTATTAAATGTGCTACTTCAGGCTGCTATATTTTTAGCCCCACAAGATGACATAACTCTTTCAACTATTTCTTGCTCAATTTTTATCTCAAAATCAGTAAACAACGCCCTTGGCTTTACACTTCTGCCATTTTTTTCCAGAGCGACAAAACCATGTTGATTTAACGTCTTTAACGTAGCTGACAAGTTGCTTGGTTGCCTCCCTGACAGCTTGGCCAGTTCTGCGATTGTCTCTGGTTTCCGTTCATTTATAAGGCGCAAAAGAACAATATTATCACTACTAAGTACTTGAGCCAGAGCAATCATAGAGGTAAACCAAATCTTAGGTTCACCAGGCTGAATGACATATTCGCCTTTAACTATAGCCAGTGTGCGCCTGCGTATAAGCTCTTCATTCATCACGCCAATGAGTGCTTTCATCGTATTACCCTCTTCCAAGTAAGACGTCCAAACCT
Organism: Photorhabdus viridis; assembly: GCF_040256935.1. Classification (NCBI taxonomy): domain Bacteria; kingdom Pseudomonadati; phylum Pseudomonadota; class Gammaproteobacteria; order Enterobacterales; family Morganellaceae; genus Photorhabdus; species Photorhabdus viridis. Next base: position 34,990 of record NZ_JBEJZY010000011.1, on the reverse strand, counting down.
GAATCAGATTGCATTATAAAACCTCCTTGTTTGTTATGATCTAATCATATGTTTTTATCCAATGAACTTCAAGCTTAGTGAACAGCGATGAATCATTATCTTTTGATGTAATTAGAGTACCATTCGGGCTTACTTTGAATCATTCGAACGGCAAAATAGAGATCCGGCACCACAACTAGATCGTCATCACTGCTTCTCAGTTTGTTTTGTTTTATCCAGCGGGTAAGTTCTGTCCGTCTGCCAGCGAGCACCAAGGTGACACCTTTTACTTTCAATTCAGTAATCAGTTCATCAATAGCCGCAAAAACACTCACATCGTCATAGGTAAAACTCACAGCCGCATCAACAACTAACCAACCCGGACGTTTTTTCGCCCTGTCTACATGCTGCAACACCCGTTTTTTAAAATAACTGACATTGAAGTAAGTTAATGGTGAGTTAAACCGGTACATCATCACACCGTCTACCGGCTTAATTTCATTGCCCTGATTAATGGAATGAATCATCCCTTGTTCATTAACGCCTAAAAGCTGATCTGTCGGACGGAAGACAATTCGCAAAAACTGCAATAAACCAAGCAAAACAGCAAAACCAACACCGTTAATCAAACCCACCACCAACACTGAAATCAGGGTAAACAGTGATAAAGTGAATGCCTGACGATTTCGTTTCCTCAGTGACCATATCCCCCGTAGATTCAACAATGATGATGCCGAATAAATCAGCACTACACCAAGCGATGACAATGGAATATGCGCCAGGAAGCCCGTCATAAACAGTAAAACCAGCAAGATAACCACAGCGGCAATCACAGAAACCAATTGAGTTTTCCCACCAATAGCATCATTAACCGCAGTTCGGCTGCTGGCAGCACTGACAGCAAACCCTTGTGATAAAGCAGAAGCAATGTTCGCAATACCTAAGGCCCTAAGCTCTGAATCCGCATCAATCTGATAGCCGTTTTTGCTGGCGAAACTACGGGCCGTCATCATAAAACTGACAAAACTGATAACAGCAAGGTTCAGGGATGGGATAACCAAATCACGCATAATTCCAGGTTGGAAATCAGGCACTGGCACAACAGGCAACCCTCCACCGCTGACACTGCCAACAATCTGAATACCCTGTTTTTCAAGCCCAAATTGCCAGCTGACATAAGTCGTTAATACCATTGCCAACAAAGGCCCCGGCCAAGTTGGGCGCAAGAAACGTACAATAAGCAAAATCAACACTGTCGCAACCGACATTGCCAACGTTGGTAAATGTGTGCTCATTAATTTGGCGGGTAATGCGATCACCCGTTCAATCAACCCAACGGGTACGCCGGCAAAGCCAAAGACTTTAGCCAATTGATCCACAATGATTGTCAATGCCACACCGTTCATTAATCCTTTAAGGATCGGTCTTGAAAGAAAATCAGCAAACGCACCTAATCGGAAATGACTCGCCAGAACACACCATATCCCTGTCATTAAAGTCATCACGATCGTAAGCTGCCAACGTACATCTTCATTACCAAAAACCAAGGGCGCAACTGCCGCCGCAATAACGGCACACGTTGCTGCATCCGGCCCGACAATCAACTGTCTTGAAGTACCAAATAACGCATAAGTGAACATTGGCAAGATACATGCGTAGAGACCGATAATTGCACTTATTCCCATTAATTCAGCGTAAGCAATAGCAACCGGCAGAGCTACTGCGGCTACAGAAAGCCCAGCCCTTAAATCATGACTAAACCACTCTTTGCGATAATGAGAAAAATTGCCCAACCCTGGCATCCAACGCTGTAGTTTTTTCCACTGCATCTGGTTTATGCCCTCTTATTTTTCAACGGGTTTTGGCTATAATGCTGTGTTATATGTTCACTGACAACAGGAAGTTAATTACACCGCTCTTTATGGTAAAATTGTGCGAAACAGATCGATAAAAATCTTTATTTATCGATAAAAAAAGCCATACTGTTGCCGCTTAGTATATTCAACCACCAAAATCGGATAGAGTCAGCTGCCGGAATTACAATAGGTTCAAACATGAAACAACTTTTAGACTTTCTACCTTTAGTCGTATTTTTTGTTGTATACAAAATGTATGACATTTTCTATGCCTCCGGGGCACTGATTGCCGCCACCGGTTTAGCTTTAGCTATAACTTATTTCATCTACCGGAAAGTAGAGAAATCTTCTCTGATCACTTTTATCATGGTTGCTGTTTTCGGCACTCTGACCTTAGCTTTCCACAGTGATCTCTTTATTAAGTGGAAAGTCACCGCAATCTATGCCCTATTTGCATTAGCCTTGCTTGTCAGCCAATGGTTCATGAAAAAACCACTTATTCAGAAAATGCTGGGCAAGGAGTTGATTTTACCGGATTATGTCTGGAATAAACTCAATATGGCATGGGCGCTGTTTTTCATTGCCTGCGCGCTGGCCAATATTTATGTCGCATTCTGGTTACCGCAAGATGTCTGGGTTAACTTTAAAGTATTTGGTCTGACTGCCCTGACTCTGGTTTTCACCGTGCTCAGTGTAGTATATATTTATCGTCACCTACCACGCGAACAGAAGTAACCCTATTCAAATGGATACCTGCCTGTTATCGTCTGTAGGCAGGTATTGTTTTTTCATCAAATAAAGTAAAGTTTTCAATGACACAACAACAATTACCTAACGGAGAATTAGTCCTCCGCACACTGGCTATGCCCGCTGATACCAACGCCAATGGAGATATTTTTGGCGGATGGCTGATGTCACAAATGGATATTGGTGGCGCAATTCTGGCAAAAGAAATTGCGGAAGGCCGTGTTGTCACTGTCAAAGTAAATGGTATTACTTTCCTTAAACCTGTCGCTGTTGGCGATGTCGTCTGCTGCTATGCGCATTGTCTCAAAACGGGTAACAGTTCGATTACGATTAACATCGAAGTCTGGGTGAAGAAAGTAGCATCTGAGCCTGTAGGCCAACGCTATCGTGCAACCGAAGCGGTATTCACTTATGTTGCTGTTAATGAGGATAATACCCCTCGCCGGTTACCAGAAGGAAAAACCCAATTTCAACTGACCAACAGCACTGACGAATAAGCCTGATTATTAATACAAAAAAGGAGCATCCAAATTATGCTCCTTTTTTATCTATAATCTGTATTTTCCCGCCGATCAGGACTGAGATATACCGGTCATTTTGAATTCTATTGTTGTGATATAGCCCGCCGCCGGTATTTTTTCATAACGCCATTTCCTCATTGCTTTTTTTACTTCCCTGTCAAAAACATTAGGCGGATTGGCGCCAATCACTTCGATATTCTTTACCCGGCCGTCTTCATCAATATCATATTTGACTCTAACATTACCCTCAATCCCCAATGCTGCCGCTCTGGATGGATAAATGGGTAACGCTTTACTTAATGCTTTTGGCCCATTCTGTGATTTAGTTGCCGTATTAGTTGCCGGTTTATTCTGATTATTATCAGTACGGTTAGCCAATGGCTTTTCCAATTGTTCAGTTATCTTCTCAACTGGCTCCGATTGCTTTTTAACAACCTTCTTCTTCACTTCCGGTTTCGGTTTCAGCTTCTTCACCTCCGGTTTTGGGATCACCGGTTCTGGAACAGGCTCCGGCTCCTCTGGCTCGGATTCAGGCTCAGGCGCCGCGGGTTGTGAAACCGGGGTTTCTTCAGCAGCTAACTGAATCATAGCTACAGACATAAGTACAGCATCAGGCTGTTTTTCTGGTATCACAGAACAAAAAAGTGTAGCAGCAACAGAAACATGCAAACAAACTGATAATAATATTGGCCAATGTATCCAACGCATAAGAAAGTTCTTGATTAGCAGCATAATAGTCAATCCTCGAATAACTGCTAGTTTAAATGCAAATAGCAATCATATTCAATAAAGATTGTAGTTGAGCGTGAATATAAGGCCAAAAATATTATTTTTTTAATGCGTCCATTCACTATGTTGAACAAACAATAAAGCTCGCCGCTGTTTATAAACATCTAATTTACGTAGTGAATAAATCCGTAAATTACGTCTTGATTGCCCTTCCAGCCAACGGCGACGGCGGTTAGAATGCTGACGCAATCTCCGCCATCGCCCTACTTCATTCCGACTATGTCTCATACAACTATACCTGTAAAGAATATCACGCTCATTATAAGCCTTTAAAAAAGATATCCAAGGCGTATCTGAATAGTACTTTTTATGTCATATAGTGCGAAATAACCAATATCAAGTATGATGCTTGCAGTATACTTGCTGATTTTTTGGTAAATTCATCGAGTTAATTAGATCATTTATATCCCGTGTTTTGGGGAAACCGTGTTAAACGCCACCAAAGATGTCTGAACAAAACAGGATTGATTGCCGAACATGACAACCTTTTATTCCGTCCTAAGTTGGCTTGCTATTTTCTTCTATTGGCTGATCGTCGCCAGTATCACCTTACGTATTTTAATAAAACGCCGGCCTGTTACTTCCGCTATGACCTGGCTGCTGATTATTTATATCCTGCCCTTAGTTGGCATTATCGCTTACCTGTCATTTGGTGAACTGCATTTGGGAAAACGCCGAGTTGAACAAGCAAAAGCCATGTGGCCGTCAACAGCAATATGGCTTGAAGAGCTGCAAAAATCTCGTCATATCTTCGCCACGGAAAATAGCGAAGTCGCGACGCCGTTATTCCAGCTTTGCGAACGGCGGCAAGGGCTTGAAGGCGTTAAAGGTAACAAGATCCAACTGCTGACAACCTATGACAACTCACTAAAAACCATCATCGAAGATATTGAGAATGCCAAACACAGTATTGAGATGATGTTCTATATCTGGCAATCCGGCGGCTTGGTTGAACAAGTGACTGATGCCCTTATGGCCGCAGCACACCGAGGAGTCAGATGCCGCGTTATGGTGGATTCAGCCGGCAGCTGGTTATATTGCCGTAGCCAATACCCGGACATCATGCGCCAGGCGGGAATTGAATTTGTTGAAGCTTTGCCAGTCAATATTTTCCGTTTATTTCTGCGTCGGATGGATCTGCGCCAGCATCGTAAAATTATCCTGATAGACGACTACATTTCTTACACCGGCAGTATGAATATGGTAGACCCACGTTTCTTTAAGCAAAATGCCGGCGTTGGACAATGGATTGACATCATGGTGCGTATGGAAGGGCCGGTTACCACGACGATGGGGGTTATTTACGCTTGTGACTGGGAAATGGAAACAGGTCAACGCATCTTTCCACCCTCACCAGACAACAATATCATGCCATTTGAACAAGCCAGTGGGCATACAACTCAGATAATTGCATCCGGTCCAGGATTCCCTGAAGAGTTAATTCAACAATCTTTAATGACGGCTATTTTCTCTGCCCGTAAGCAATTGATATTAACCACTCCTTATTTTGTTCCCAGTGATGACCTGATGAATGCTATCTGCACTGCGGCCTTAAGGGGGGTGGACGTTATTATCATTGTTCCTCGCAAAAATAATTTCTTCCTTGTTCGCTGGGCAAGTCGTGCATTCTTTTCTGAGCTATTGAATGCAGGAGTCAAGATTTATCAATTTGAAGACGGTTTACTACATACCAAAAGCGTCTTGGTTGATGGTCAACTCAGTATGGTTGGCTCTGTTAATCTCGATATGCGCAGCCTGTGGCTGAATTTTGAGATTACCGTGGTTATTGATGATGAAAACTTTGGTAATGATCTGACTCTGGTGCAATACGATTACATGGCCCATTCTACATTACTGGAAATCCATGAATGGGAACAGCGCCCCTTGTGGCATCGGATAATTGAACGTATTTGTTACTTTTTCAGCCCACTACTGTGACTAATACCCTCGTCTTGACAAGATGGGGGTATCAATCAATGCTCCGTCATGCTTTAATTCTCCCATCATTACTGACCAATGAATTGATATGGACAACAAACCTTCACAAACAATGGATTTAGATCTCAATAACCGAATGACAGAAGATGAAACCCTTGAGAAAGCGTATGACATCTTTCTTGAGCTGGCTTCATCCAATCTTGATCCTGCGGATATTTTACTGTTCAGCTTACAATTCGAAATACGGGGCGGCGCAGAATTACTGGCACCTTCAGAGGATTGGCTGGAACATGTGGATTTCGATCTAAACCCTGATTTTTTCGCAGAGGTGATTATCGGGCTAGCAGAATCTGAGGATGCTGAGATTAATGATATTTTTGCCCGTATTCTGATTTGCCGGGAAAAATCTCACCAGATTTGCCATATTTTGTGGAAAGAGTAAAAAAACAAAGTTAGTCACTCTCTATCAAGTTACCCCCCGGCTCCCAATACAGAATATCATTACGGCACAAATTTTATTGGCGAAAAACTTTCTGTATTGTGCTTCAAATGATAAACATTAACGAATAAAAAGATGTAAATTATAACGCGGTTTCACATAGTAAGTGCAACATTCTTCGTAAAATGACGCCGAGAAAGCAACTGGCCGCCTTTCTGAAGAAGTTAGCTCCCCCGTAAAACGCCGCCCGATTGGGCGACGGTTTACGGGGCAATTGCTAATATGACAACGTCACCAATAATTACAACGGATCAACCTTCAAACAAGACACGGCATGACGGAAACTCCCCTCCATCAATGGTCGGGTTTTAGCACATTCAGGATCTGCCATCGGGCAACGTGTACGGAAAACGCATCCTGATGGCGGATTAATGGGTGACGGTAATTCTCCTTCCAACAGCTCAATGTGTTTATTTCGCTCTTTATCCGGATCAGGCACTGGTACAGCCGACATCAACGCTTTGGTATAAGGGTGCTGAGGATTATGATAAACCTCATCATAAGTGCCCAATTCCACCGCATGCCCAAGATACATCACCAGTACACGATCAGATATGTGCTTAACCACCGCAAGATCATGGGCGATAAAAATCAGCGACAGCCCCATTTCCCGTTGTAATTTCTGCAACAAGTTCACTACCTGAGCTTGAATAGATACATCAAGTGCAGATACCGGCTCATCACAAATCACCAATTTAGGTTCAAGAATAAGCGCACGAGCAATGCCGATACGTTGACATTGACCTCCAGAGAATTCGTGCGGGTAGCGGTTAATCAGATTCGGCAACAATCCAACCTTCATCATCATTGCTTTTACCCGGTCTTTGATTTCCAGCGCTTTCATCTTAGGATGATAAGTACGCAATGGCTCTGCGATAATATCGCCAATCGTCATTCTCGGGTTCAGGGATGCTAATGGATCCTGGAATATCATCTGGATATCACTGCGAATATCCCGCCACTGTTTATCATTCATATCCAGCAGGCTTCTTCCCAACCAAGTTACTGAACCACCGGAAGACTTGACCAATCCGATAACTGCACGGGCAAAAGTCGATTTACCGCAACCAGATTCGCCAACTACACCAAGGGTTTCCCCTTCGTATAACCTTAATGTTACGCCATCAACCGCTTTCAGGGTTTTTGCTGGTTGCCAAAACCATTGTTTGCCATCTTTAATATCAAAGTAAACTTTCAGATCGGCTACTTCCAACAGCACGCGTCTTTCTTCAATCGGACTCATACCAATTCTCCCGGTGCTTTAAAACAAGATCGCAAACGCCCATTGCCAAATGCCTCTAACTTTGGTTCACAAGCTACACAATGGTCCACTGCAAACTGACAGCGTGGCTGGAACGGACACCCTTTCGGCAACCGTAATAAATTAGGCGGATTCCCCAGAATTGTTGTCAGTGACTCTTCATCACCATCAAGACGAGGCACAGCATTAAGAAGGCCAATAGAATAAGGATGCGTTGGTTGATAAAACACTTCGCGGGCCGTGCCATACTCCATCGTTCTCCCCGCGTACATCACCAGTACTTTGTCACAAACACCGGCAATTACCCCCAAATCGTGAGTAATCATAATTATCGCGGTATTAAACTCCTGTTTCAGTTCATTCAGCAGAATCATAATCTGTGCCTGAACGGTAACATCAAGTGCAGTTGTCGGTTCATCAGCAATCAGCAATTTTGGCCGGCATAATAGCGCCATTGCAATCATCACGCGCTGACGCATTCCACCAGAAAACTCATGAGGATACATGCTCATACGCTTACGCGCTTCCGGCATTTTGACGGCATCCAGCATCCGAACCGATTCAAGATATGCTTCACTTTTACTCATACGTTTATGCAACATTAATACTTCTGTGAGCTGATCACCAATGCGCATATAGGGATTGAGGGAAGTCATTGGGTCCTGAAATATCATTGATATTTCTTCCGCTCTCATGCGGTTAAGTTCTTTCTCTTCCAAATTAAGCATTTCCCTGCCATTAAAAATAGCAGAGCCGCCAATCGTGCCGTTTCTGGCAAGCAATCCCATCAGCGCAAAAGCAGTCTGTGATTTCCCAGAACCAGATTCACCGACAATTCCCAGTGTCTCCCCTGCCCGCAAATCAAAATTCAGCTTGTTCACCGCAGTAACATCCCCATCCGGGGTACTAAAAGTTACGTTCAAATCTTTAACAATTAACAACGGCTCAGAACTTTTCTGGTTTTTAACGCTGTTCATGTTACCTCCTTAACGATCTTTCGGATCGAGGGCATCACGCAAGCCATCGCCGATAAAGTTAAAACAAAACAGTGTCACCACTAGAAAACCGGCAGGAAACATCAGCAACCACGGGGAAACTTCCATCGAATTCGCACCATCACTTAACAACGCTCCCCAGCTGCTTAATGGCTCCTGAGTTCCCAATCCCAGAAAGCTAAGAAATGATTCAAACAGAATCATGCTTGGAACTAATAAAGATGCATAAACCACCACCACACCCAATACGTTAGGGACAATATGGCGTAACACGATGTAACGGGTTGGCACCCCACACACCAACGCCGCCTCAATAAACTCCTTACGTCTCAAACTCAGTGTCTGACCACGGACAATACGCGCCATATCAAGCCATGACACCATGCCAATCGCGACAAATATCAGCAAAATATTCTGTCCAAAAACGGTCACCAGCAAGATCACAAAGAACATGAATGGGAATGAATTCAGAATTTCCAACAGACGCATCATCACGGAGTCTATTTTTCCACCCAGATAACCGGATAATGACCCATACAAAGTTCCAACGACTACGGCAACCAAGGCTGCGGCAATTCCAACCATCAATGAAATGCGCCCACCAATAGCAACACGTACCAGTAAATCACGACCAGAGGAATCGGTACCGAAATAATGACCTGATTCAAACTCAGGCGGCATAGACATCATAGCCCAATCAGTATCATCGTACGTAAACTGGGCCAGCATCGGTGCCAAAATCACAAACAAAGTAATCAACGATAACAAGCACAAACTGGCAATTGCTGCCCGGTTGTGAATAAAACGACGCCGTGCATCCTGCCACAAACTGCGGCCTTCAATTTCCAATTGCTCAGAGAAATTTTCCAGAGCTTCGCTGTTTTGTTTATTGACTATCATTGCGCGCTCCAATCTTAATAACGGATCTTCGGATCGATGACGGCATACAACACATCAACAATCGCATTGAACAGAATAGTCAGGCCGCCAACCAAAATCGTCAGGCTCAGTACCAACGAATAGTCACGGTTCAACGCCCCATTAACAAATAACTGCCCTATTCCCGGTAAACCAAAGATCGTTTCAATCACCATTGAGCCGGTGATAATACCGACAAAAGCAGGTCCCATATAAGAGATGACCGGCAGCAATGCGGGTTTTAAGGCATGGCGGAATATAATGATACGTAATGGCAACCCCTTGGCACGTGCAGTACGGATAAAGTTAGAGTGCAATACTTCTATCATCGAACCACGGGTGATACGCGAGATACTGGCGATATAGGCCAAAGACAATGCTACCATGGGTAAGATCATAAATTTTGGCGCCCCGCCATTCCAGCCCCCTCCCGGCAACCATTTAAGGTGAATAGCGAACCCCAGCACCAATAACGGCGCCACAACAAAGCTTGGGATAACAACCCCCGTCATGGCGAATCCCATCACGGTATAATCCCACTTTGTATTCTGATTAAGTGCAGCAATAACCCCGGCGCTGACCCCCAGCACAACCGCCATAATAAATGCCGATGCGCCTAATTTAGCCGATACTGGAAATGCCGTCGCGACCAGATCGTTAACTGTATAGTCCTTATATTTAAAAGACGGCCCAAAATCCCCTTTGGAAAGCTGGATTAAGTAATCAAAATATTGCTTATACATGGGGTCATTCAGATGATATTTCGCTTCAATATTCGCCATCACTTCTGGCGGCAATTTCCGCTCACCGGTAAATGGGCTGCCTGGCGCCAGCCGCATCATGAAAAACGAAATCGTGATAAGAATCAAAAGTGTCGGGATCGCCTCTAAACAACGGCGTAAAATAAACTTAAGCATCGCCCGTTCCTATGTGTTAGCCCTAAACCCTGGCCTTAAAATAATCTGACACTAAGGCAGCCCTTTCCGGGCCGCCCTGCAACTATTAGTGTTTGATAATATAAAAATCTTTGGTGTGTAGATTATCCAAAGGATCTTTCCCTGTATAACCACCAACATAGGGCTTCACTAACCGGGTATTCGCATAGTAATAAAGGGGAACAATGGCTGAATCTTTATCTAGCTGTGTTTCTGCCTTTTGATAAATGGCCGCACGCTCATCATCAGTTTTTACTTGCAGGGATTCTTTCATCAGCTTATCAAATTCACTGCTCTTATAATGAGAAGTGTTATTACTGCTGTAAGAAAGTAACATATTAAGGAATGAAGAAGGTTCATTGTAATCGGCGCACCAGCCAGCACGGGCTACATCGTAATTGCCCTGATGTCGGGTATCAAGGAAGGTTTTCCACTCCTGATTTTCCAAACGAATATCAACACCTAAATTCTTCTTCCAGACAGAAGCTATTGCGATTGCAATTTTTTTATGTAGATCGGAGGTATTGTAAAGCAAGTTAAATTTCAATGGATTATCTTTAGTATAACCCGCTTCAGCCAGTAATTTTTTGGCTTCCTGGTTACGTTTTTCTTGGTTCCACTCAGTAAACCACGCGGGTTTTATCTCTTTCATACCATCAATAAACGGCGGTGTAAAACCGTAAGCAGGGATATCACCCTGTGCTTTTACTTTATTTGTCACAATGTCTTGGTCCATAGCCAATTTCAATGCAGTACGGACGCGAGGATCATTAAATGGCGGTTTTTCGTTATTAATTTCGTAATAATAAGTACATAGATATGGGTTGATATGCAACTCGTTCGGGAGCTCTTTTTTCAGTTTATGGAATAGCTCAATCGGCAAATTGGCATAAGTCATATCAATTTCACCGCTGCGATAACGGTTTACATCTGTTACTTCTGAGGAAATTGGTAGGAAAGTGACCTGATCAATAATAGTATTTTTGTTATCCCAGTATGTTGGGCTACGCTCCATCACAATACGTTCATTGACCACCCATTTTTTCAGTTTGAAAGCGCCATTACCTACAAAATTCTGCGGCTGAGTCCACTTTTCGCTATATTTTTCCACCGTAGCTTTATTAACCGGCGACATTGATGAGTGAGCCAAAAGCTTTGGCAGATAAGGCACCGCTTCACTCAATGTGAGCTGTAATGTATAGTCATCCAGTGCTTTTACACCCAGAGTATCCGGTTTCTTTTTGCCACTGATGATGTCATCAATATTCGTGATATGGGCATATTGGAGATAACTTTCATAAGGAGAAGCCGTATTAGGATCAGCCAGACGCTGCCAGCTGTAAACAAAATCATGAGCAGTGACAGGGTCACCATTAGACCACTTAGCATCTTTACGCATATGGAATGTCCAAACAGTAAAGTCTTTATTTTCCCAACTGGTTGCAGAACCCGGCAAAATTTCACCATACGGCCCAACAATTACAACACCTTCAAACAGATCGCGGGCCAAATGTGATTCCGGCACCCCTTCAATCTTATGAGGGTCCAGCGATTGCGGCTCAGAGGAGTTATTACGAACTAAAACCTGTTTATCAGCTAATTGAACACCGTCAGGTACTTTTGCAGCAAATACCTGACTCGCCACTACCATACTTAGTACAGCACTGATGCTGATAGTAAGTAATTTATTCTTAGTTGTGTTTATCATCATTTTTCTACTCCAATTTTACATCGTCAGACTTTTTATCAGTCGACGGCCCAGAAATACGGGTCGGATTATCACCTGCATTCAAAAGGAACGATTTTGTTTGCAGGACCAGTAACTCTTTTGAGTAAAACTAATGTCTAGTTTTTTATCATATACAGTCGCTTAATATCCATATAATCCAATGGGTCTTTCCCTGAAAACCCTCCCACTGATGGGCTAACAAGCCGTACACTCACTCGGTAATAAACGGGAATCAATGCCGAGTCTTTATCAAGTTGAAATTCAGCTTGTTGGTATAATTTCTTACGCGCAGCCGCATCTTTAGCGACTAACGCCTGCTCCAGATAGCTATCGAAAGTTTTATTCTGGTAGAAAGTCGTGTTATTACTGCTATGAGAAAGCAACATATTTAAAAACGCAGTAGGTTCATTGTAATCCGCACACCAAGTCGCTCTGGTAACCTCGTAATTCCCTTGGTGACGACTTTCGAGAGAGGTTTTCCATTCCTGATTCTGTAAAATCACATCAGCTCCCAGATTCTTTTTCCACATGGAGGCTGCGGCGATAGCCTGCTGTTTATTTTGATCCGATGTGTTGTATAACAATGTGAACTTCAGCGGGTTTGCCTGATTAAAACCCGCCTGCGCCAGTAATTCTCTAGCACGCTTATTACGCTGTTCCTGTGTCCAGTCAGCCCACTCTGGTTTAGAAAAATCACCACCACCGATAAACGTTGGAGTAAAACCATAGGCCGGTATTTGCCCCTGCCCCATAATTTTTCCCGCAATAATCTCCCTGTCGAGAGTTAACTTAACGGCTTCACGGACTCTTACATCAGTAAACGGGGGTTTATTATTGTTAATTTCGTAATAGAACGTACAAAGATAAGGGCTGACGTGCATCTGATCAGGGATCTCTTTTTTCATTTTCCGATACAAATCCGGAGGGATAGCGCTGTTGGTGATATTTATTTCCCCACTACGATAGCGGTTAACACTGCTGGTTTCGGACTGAAGTGGTAAAAGCGTCGCTTGCTCAATAATAGTCTTACCGTTATTCCAGTATTGTGGATTCCGTTCAATCACAATCCGCTCATTCACCACCCACTCTTTCAACCGATACGCCCCATTGCCCACATAATTTTCTGGCAGAGTCCATTTATTACCCAATTTTTCAACCAGATCCTTTTTCACTGGTTTCATTGCCGTATGACTAAGCATATTGACGAAATAAGGCACGGGATGCGTCAAAGTAACCTGCAAACGATGATCATCCAGCGCTTTAATTCCCAACTGGTCAGGAGATTTTTTGCCTTTTAGAACATCATTAATGTTTTCAACGTAAGCATATTGAAGATAACTGGCATAAGGTGAACCCACCGTTGGATCAGCTAATCGCTGCCAGCTATACACAAAATCATGTGCAGTGACGGGAGTTCCATCACTCCATTTAGCATTATCACGCAGATAAAAAGTCCAGACCTTGTAATCCTGATTTTCCCAATGACTCGCAACGCCCGGAATAGTCTCTCCCTCAGAACCCGTACTGACTAATCCTTCCAGGAGATTAAGAATAATGTTGGTTTCCGGCGCACCTTCGACTTTATGTGGATCAAGTGAAGCAACTTCCGTGCCATTATTGATAATAATCTGCTGTTTATCCGCAAGCTTCACACCCTCTGGAACATCAGCAGCAAACACGGCTGTAGCAGGAAATACCAATAATAAAAATATACAGGAAATAAACTTATATAATTTTAATTGTTTGCTCTTCATTTGTTACCTCCAGTTTGGTGAGCCTGCTCATTCATTTCGCATATATCCTATAAAGGCCAGTACCTTCACATTATTTAGCTCAAAGTAACGGATTAAATATTAAAGGTGACTTATCATATCAATTGTTAAAATACCCTTCCCATATTGTAAAAACCATCCTTACAAACAACTTAATGCAATCTATTACGTTAATTGACAAAACATCCCAACAAACGGCATAACAAGTTGATATACATCACTTTATTCACATTTAACTTAACTAAAATAGTAAACAAAGGTAGTCTAGAGATGAAAATAAACATAATTTTAACAAATTGCAATCAATGCAAATTAAAAACCTACATTCATCACAAAACTACGGTGGAAGTAACCAGTTACAGATTGAACTAACAGGTAAGAATAATTTAGAAAAATATTGGGTTATTTGTATAAAATTCAGGAAGTACCAGTAAAGTAAGTGAGAAAAGCCCATAAAACAAGCTTTATAATAAAAATGACAAGAATATTATAATTTGTAATTTGACTCGAAAAAAATCCAGCACCTTTTATCGTCAATCGTATCAGAGTAACCCTGGAAATAATGCTCTGATCCCTGTCACAATCAGTTCGATTCCCAAAGACATCAATAGCAGCCCCATAATTCGGGTGATAACGTTAATGCCTGTTTGCCCAAGATATTTGACGACTAAGGGAGCTGATCGGAATAACAACCAACAGCAAAAAGCAAACAAAGCGCTGGTTAACACCAACCCAATAAAATTCTGCCACCCCTGATAGCGAGAACTCCAAACGATACAAGAGCTGATCGCCCCGGGGCCGGCCATTAACGGCAATGCCAGCGGCACAACACCAACACTCTCTCTAATGGCGGTTTCTGATTTTTCTTGCTTATTCTGTTTGTCTTCCCCAAGTTTACCGTTAATCATCGACATAGCGATGGTCACAACAAGGATCCCACCGGCAATACGGAAAGAGTCGATGGAAATGCCAAACATCCGCAGTATTAAGTCACCCAGCAGCAAAGCAGCCCATAAAATGATGGCAACAGAAATATTGGCAATAAAATTAGTTCTATTGCGGGCAGCCTGAGCTTGGTAGTGAGTCATGCTGATAAAAACCGGCAAAATACCAACAGGATTAACGAGTGCGAACAACCCAACAAAAAACTTAATGTAACCAGGAAGATCCAACAGTAAATCACCCACGAATAACCCCTCTTGAGTTACGCAGTGTTAACGATAATATTTTCATATGATCACTCACTCAAAAATCATAGAAAACTTAATTTTTTCTTTACTTTATACTGATAAAGTTCCGCTTTCCATCGACTGCGATTCATTTTCAATTTAAAATGTCTTATATAACAAATCGTTAACCAGATTTTTTCATTAGATTAAAACTCAACCTGATTAACGCTTTTATCACCCAACTCATAATAATGATCACTCAGCCAAGCTGAAAGGAATCAGCTTGAGATTTATGTGATTAAGATCAATATCTATTTAATACCAAATGGTAATCTGTAGCCATCATAAAATCACCAAGCTAAATAGTCCACAAAACTCTTATTTATTGATATTAAAAGATTTTTAATATTTTCCAGGAGTACTTCTTTATGACTGTAACTCATATTACTGAACTGAACGAGCTGGTTGCCCGGGTTAAAAAAGCACAACGTGAATTTGCCAATTTTTCTCAGGAGCAAGTTGACAAGATCTTCCGTGCAGCGGCCCTTGCAGCAGCAGACGCACGCATCCCTTTAGCAAAATTAGCCGTGGTGGAATCAGGGATGGGGATTGTCGAAGACAAAGTGATCAAAAACCATTTCGCTTCCGAATACATCTATAACGCTTATAAAGATGAGAAAACCTGCGGCATTTTGTCTGAAGACAAAACATTCGGCACCATCACTATCGCCGAACCTATTGGCTTAATCTGCGGTATCGTGCCAACGACTAACCCAACATCCACCGCTATTTTTAAGGCTCTGATCAGCCTGAAAACCCGTAACGGTATTATTTTCTCACCCCATCCACGCGCTAAAAAAGCAACCAATAAAGCAGCTGAATTGGTTCTGTGTGCTGCGGTTGAAGCTGGTGCGCCAAAAGATATTATTGGCTGGATTGATGAGCCATCTGTTGAGCTTTCCAATGCATTGATGCACCACCAGGATATCAACCTGATCCTAGCGACCGGCGGCCCTGGTATGGTAACAGCGGCATACAGCTCTGGTAAGCCGGCAATCGGCGTTGGTGCGGGTAACACACCGGTCGTCATCGACGAATCAGCGGATATTAAACGTGCGGTAGCCTCTATTCTGATGTCCAAAACTTTCGACAACGGCGTTATCTGTGCTTCAGAACAGTCCGTTATCGTAGTGGATTCTGTTTATGATCAGGTGCGTAAACGTTTCTTTACTCATGGAGGTTATCTGTTACAAGGCAAGGAACTGAAAGCTGTTCAAGATATCATCCTGAAAAACGGTAACCTAAATGCGGAGATTGTTGGTCAACCCGCAGCAAAAATTGCCGAAATGGCAGGTTTTCATGTTCCGGAAAGAACCAAGATCCTGATTGGAGAAGTCAATCTGATTGATAAAGCAGAGCCTTTTGCCCACGAAAAACTGTCGCCATTACTCGCAATGTATCGTGGCAACAATTTTGAAGATGCGGTAGAGAAAGCAGAAAAACTGGTTGAAATGGGGGGAATTGGTCACACATCCTGCCTGTATACCGACCAAGATAATCAAGCGGCACGAATCAAATACTTCGGCGATAAAATGAAAACAGCCCGTATTCTGGTGAATACACCCGCATCTCAGGGGGGAATCGGTGATCTCTATAATTTCAAACTCGCCCCATCTCTGACACTGGGTTGCGGTTCATGGGGAGGAAACTCCATCTCTGAAAACGTAGGACCAAAACATCTTATCAACACCAAAACTGTGGCGAAAAGGGCAGAAAATATGCTGTGGCATAAACTTCCGAAATCAATTTACTTCCGCCGCGGTTCACTGCCTATCGCATTAGAAGAAGTCGCAACTGATGGCGCAAAGCGTGCTTTCATCGTAACAGACCGTTTCTTATTCAATAATGGCTATGCTGATCAAGTCACTGATGTGCTGAAATCCCACGGGATAGAAACTGAAGTTTTCTTTGAAGTTGAAGCAGACCCAACGCTAAGCATTGTGCGTAAAGGCGCAGAACAAATGCACTCATTCAAGCCAGATATCATTATTGCCCTGGGTGGTGGTTCTCCAATGGATGCGGCCAAAATTATGTGGGTGATGTATGAACACCCTGAAACGCATTTCGAAGAATTAGCCCTGCGGTTTATGGATATCCGTAAACGCATCTATCGATTCCCCAAAATGGGGGTTAAAGCGAAAATGGTGGCGATTACCACAACTTCCGGTACAGGCTCTGAAGTGACGCCCTTCGCCGTTGTCACTGATGATGCAACCGGTCAGAAATATCCACTGGCTGATTATGCTCTGACGCCGGATATGGCTATCGTTGATGCCAACCTGGTGATGAATCTGCCTAAATCACTGTGTGCTTTTGGTGGTCTGGATGCAATCACCCATTCCCTGGAAGCTTACGTATCGGTCCTGGCAAACGAATACTCTGACGGACAAGCACTGCAAGCGCTAAAACTGCTGAAAGAGTTCCTCCCAGCCAGTTATCACGAAGGCGCCACGAACCCAATCGCCCGTGAACGGGTTCATAATGCTGCAACTATTGCGGGTATTGCATTTGCTAATGCTTTCCTGGGGGTATGTCACTCTATGGCGCATAAATTGGGTTCTGAGTTTCATATTCCACATGGCCTTGCTAACGCGCTGCTGATTTGTAACGTTATCCGCTATAACGCTAACGATAACCCAACCAAACAGACTGCATTCAGCCAATATGACCGCCCGCAAGCCCGCCGTCGTTATGCTGAAATTGCGGATCATCTTGGTTTGTCTGCGGCCGGCGATCATACGGCGGCAAAAATCGAAAAACTGCTGGCATGGCTGGAAGAGATGAAATCGACACTGGGTATCCCAACATCTATCCGCGAAGCCGGTGTTCAGGAAGCCGACTTCCTAGCGAAAATTGATAAGTTATCTGAAGATGCCTTCGACGACCAATGTACTGGCGCTAACCCACGCTACCCTCTGATTTCTGAGCTGAAACAATTATTGCTGGATTCATTCTATGGACGTGAATTCACAGAAACAGAGGTAACACCAGAACCTCCGGAAAAAAACGCCTGTTAACTGATTTAAACCACTTAAAGGGGGCAAATATAAGCCCCCTTTAACTTTACCTCTGCCCCATTTTTCTCAATGTTAATCCAAGCCCTCAAATGGCTTCAAGAAACTTTACAACAGACAGCAGTATAAATTGTATACTTATCTTCGTCTTTCCTTAGCCTTACTGATAGCATCCATATAGTGTTTACGGCAAACAGACACATATTTCTCATTACCGCCAATATCGACCTGTTCGCCATCATAAATGGCCACACCTTCGCCATCAAAACGTAACACACGGCTTGCCTTGCGCCCACAATGACAGATAGTTTTCAGCTCAACCAGCTTATCAGCCCACGCCAGCAGATACTGACTACCACTAAAAAGCTCCCCGCTGAAATCCGTTCTCAGCCCATAGCAAAGAACCGGAATATTATCGTAGTCAGTCACTTTACATAGCTGTTCAACCTGCGCTTTTGTGAGAAACTGACACTCATCAATCAGCACACAATGCACTTTTTCCTGCATATTTTCATTTCTGATTAACTCACCAATATCTGTCTGTTGGCTAAACAGAAATGCATCAGCAGATAATCCAATACGAGAACTGACTTTTCCTTTCCCAAACCGGGTATCAATTTCTGCGGTAAAAATCAACGTTCTCATCCCTCTCTCATTATAGTTATAAGAGGATTGCAACAGTGATGTCGATTTTCCAGCGTTCATTGCGGAGTAATAAAAATAAAGTTGAGCCATCGGCCCTGCCTCTTAACAAAATTTATAAAACCATATAGTCAGATGAGTTTATCATAAACTTTAGTGGTGATTATCCATCTCAGTAAGCTTTACCGATTGATATACAGAAATATTTAGCTTAGTGATGTCTTAATGATTCATGACCCTGATCACATCAAATGGGGAATAAAGCGCATTTGAACGACAAATGTTCATCTTTAAATTAAGAAATGAAAGCCATACTGATTTGTTGCATATTGTATACAAATTAATAAGGTGCGTGACTTACTTCCAGAAAATAGTCACAGAAAATCGGCGATAACTCATGGATTAGTCATAAGTTTTTTTTAACTTAGTATTATTCTGCCTTAGCGGGTATGATAAGAAACAGTTAAAATTACTTACCGATTTAGTATATGCTTGGTTTATAAATTAGAGAGATAATCAGGCTCCCTTTGTTAAAGGTACCCTGAACATGTTATTGTGGAATGACAATCAAAATAGCTGTATAAAAAGCGCTATATAACTTTTGTAAAGAAATTACGTTTAAAAAAAAGAGTCATTTTATCCGAATATGAGAAATTGACTATTGCAGAAAATAAAATAGCATTCTATTATTATATCCACATCAGTCATCATCATTATAATTTGAGACCAGGACAATGAGCGATTTAAAAACCCTAAATAACATCCGTACTTTACGAGCTCAAGCAAGAGAATGTGAACTTGAGTTCTTAGAAGAAATACTTGAAAAACTGACCGTCGCTGTTGAAGAGCGTCGTGAAGAAGAAAGTCAGGTAAAAGCTGAATTAGAGGAACGTTCACGTAAATTGGAAGAAGTTCGTAAAATGATTCTTGAACAAGGAATTGATCCAAGCGAATTGCTTCAGACAATGAGCGCCGGCAAATCTGCTGGTAAAACAAAACGTCCTGCGCGTCCAGCTAAATACCAATATGTTGATACAAACGGTGAAACTAAAACCTGGACTGGTCAGGGACGTACGCCTGCTGTTATCAAAAAAGCAATTGAAGACGAAGGAAAAACTCTGGAAAGCTTCTTGCTCTAACATATTGTTTTTGAATTGATTTAATTATAAAAATACCCTCTTACAAGGGTATTTTTATTATATAAACGGTTTAACTGACAAACGGATTAATGCCTGTTATATGAGCTTAAACATCATTGGCAGGCATTTAATCAAGTAACAACCTGTAGTGTCATTTCTTTGTTGTGAAGCAACGCTAGCTGGTTACTGACTTAGCCAATGCTAAGGCAAATTAATAACCAATCAGGTATAGTTATTTACTTCTCTTGTCGCTGTCAGTGATTCAATAGAAAAGGAGCCAATGGCTCCTTTTTCTTATTTGGATTGATGATAGAAATTCAAATACCACTCTACAAACTGCTTCACGCCATGCTTTAGCGGCGTATTGGGGGCAAATCCTATTTTTTGAAAAAGGTCACTTGAATCAGCACAGGTCGATAGAACATCACCATCTTGAATGGGCATAAAGTTTTTCTTAGCCTGAATGCCTAATGACTCTTCTATCGCCTCAATAAAATCACCTAGTCTAGTCGGTTGACCATTACCAATATTATAAATACAGTAAGGAGCAGAACTGGCAGATATTTGCCCATCCTCAACAATCCAGCTCTCATTTGATGCAGGAATGATGTCTTGCAACCTGATTATTGATTCAACGATATCATCTATATAAGTAAAGTCTCTAACCATGTTGCCGTAGTTATAAACATCAATAGGCTGCCCTAATAACATCGCTTTAGTGAACTTAAATAAAGCCATATCAGGACGTCCCCACGGGCCATATACGGTGAAAAATCGCAAGCCTGTCGTTGGCAACTGATAAAGATGAGAGTAACAATGAGACATTAATTCATCTGATTTTTTAGTTGCCGCATATAGTGAAATTGGGTGATCAACTGAATCGTTTGTCGAAAACGGTTGCTTTCTATTTAACCCATAAACAGAACTAGAAGAAGAATATAATAAATGTTCAATATTATTATGACGACAACCCTCCAGGATATTGATATGCCCGACGATATTCGAATCAATGTAAGCCATTGGGTTTTGCAACGAATAGCGAACACCAGCCTGAGCTCCCAGATGGATAACCCGCTGGAATTGATGCCGCACAAAAAGATCGAAAATGGCTATTCTGTCAGCTAAATCCAGCTTTTCAAATTTAAAACCCGGCTTATCAAATAATAGATCTAACCGTGCTTGTTTAAGATTCACATCATAATAGTCATTAAGGTTGTCAATACCCACAACCTCATGCCCCATTTTCAATAATCGCTGGCTCACATGAAAACCAATAAAACCAGCAGCACCTGTCACTAAGAATTTCATCGTATTACTCAGATAACTGGGTTAATGGATGCGCCACGACCAATCCCATAATAAGTAAAACCACGGGATTGCAGGCGTTCAGGATCATAGAGATTCCGTCCGTCAAAGATAACTGGCGTCCTGAGAGACTCTTTGATGACATCAAAATCCGGCGCACGGAAACTTTTCCATTCAGTACAGATAATCAGGGCATCTGCCCCATTCAGCGCCGCTTCCTTAGTCCCCATCAATGATAAATCATCACGTTGACCATAAATACGCTGAGCTTCCTGCATGGCCTCAGGATCGTAAGCCTGTATCTTAGCTCCTGCCTGCCACAACGTTTCCATCAAAACACGACTTGACGCTTCACGCATATCATCAGTATTCGGTTTGAACGATAATCCCCAGACCGCAAACGTCTTTCTGGATAAATCCTCCCCGAAATGGCGTTTGACAAAAGAAGGTAATTTGCTCTTTTGCAGTTCATTCACTTGTTCTACAGCATGAAGAATCTTGGGTTGATAGCCAATTTGCTCTGCGGTACGAATTAACGCCTGCACATCTTTCGGAAAACATGAGCCACCATAACCACAGCCTGGATAGATAAAATGATAGCCAATACGGGAATCAGAACCTATTCCCTGACGAACATGCTCAATATCCGCTCCCAGCATTTCAGCTAAGTTCGCGATCTCATTCATGAAACTGATTTTCGTTGCCAACATACAGTTCGCGGCATATTTCGTCAGTTCTGCACTGCGGATATCCATCACAATCATACGATCATGATTACGGTTAAATGGCTCATACAACTCACGCATCAGGTCAACGACTCTGTCGTTGTCACACCCAATAATAATCCGCTCAGGGCGCATACAATCTGCAACAGCGGCCCCTTCTTTAAGAAACTCCGGGTTAGAAACCACATCAAATGGGATATCAATATTGCGTTTACGCAGAGTCTCATTGACAACCGCATTAACTTTATCTGCTGTACCAACAGGAACCGTAGATTTATCAATAATAACTTTATAGCTATCCATGTACTCCGCAATAGTACGGGCAACGGCGGAGACATACTTCAAATCCGCTGAACCATCTTCATCGGGAGGCGTACCTACCGCAATAAACTGTAACTTACCGTGAGCAACACCGGCTTTTGCATCAGTGCTAAAATTCAGACGGCCTTCTTCATAATTCTTCTTAACCAGTGGCGCTAAACCAGGCTCAAAAATGGGGACTTGACCATTTTTCAGATTTTCAACTTTCTTTTCATCTATATCAATACAAAGGACATCATGCCCAACTTCAGCCAAAACCGTAGCCTGAACCAAACCAACATAGCCAATACCAAATACCGTAACTTTCATATGATACCTAAAATTTCCACAAGATTATTCTTTAGCTTGACCCTGCAAAGCCACCAGCCAATCAGTAAACTCTTTGCCTAAAACATGATGTTTCATACCATATTGGACAAACGCCTGCATATAGCCGAGCTTATTACCACAATCATGGCTTACCCCCCGCAAGTGATAAGCTTCCACGGATTCTTTTTCCATTAACATAGCAATAGCATCGGTAAGTTGAATTTCATCTCCGGCACCTGGCGCTGTTTTTGCCAATAATGGCCAAATTTTTTCAGACAACACATAACGACCAACAATAGAAAGGTTTGACGGCGCTTCTTTTGGTTCAGGTTTTTCAACCACACGCCTGATAGGTTTACTGTCTCCGGGTTGCAGATTTTCTCCCTGGCAATCGACAATACCATAACTGGCAACATCTTCATGCGGTACAGGTTCTACTAATATCTGGCTGGCTCCCGTTTCATTATAACGAACCAACATCTCGCTCAGATTATATTTAGTCAAGTCTGTACTGTACTCATCAAGAATAACGTCAGGGAGTATCACCGCAAAAGGCTCATCGCCAATTAAAGGCTTAGCACATAACACCGCATGGCCTAATCCTTTAGCAATTCCCTGACGAGTCTGCATAATAGTGACGTGATTTGGACAAATAGATTGAACTTCATCCAGTAGCTGACGTTTCACCCTTTGCTCAAGGATAGCCTCCAGCTCGAAACTGGTATCGAAATGGTTTTCAATTGAATTTTTTGATGAATGAGTCACCAGGATAATTTCATTAATGCCAGCGGCAATACATTCATTAACAACATACTGAATAAGAGGTTTATCCACTAAGGGCAGCATCTCTTTAGGAATTGCTTTCGTAGCGGGTAACATCCTTGTTCCCAATCCCGCGACGGGAATAACGGCTTTCTTTACTATTTTACTTACTGATGGCATTAATCTTTTCTCCTAATGTTTTTTGGCTGAAACAAATCCGTCTTCAGCCCAAAATCAGTGCTGGCCCTTTAAGAATCTATTCCAATAAGGCGTCATTAATTGCAGACTATTCTTGTCAATAAATCGAGAATACAGACAGCATACAAAAACCGACGCATACACAGAACACATCGCTTTGCCCGCCTTTCTGGTCACATGAATAGTGCACTCAAAAGTTATCGCTTTTATCTGCGCCGTGCTAAATTCACTCTTTGCACTAAAGAACGACAAATAAAATAGCCTGGTAGATCCCAAGCAGAATGAACCGAGTATACCAGCTAATTCTATCCGATAAACAGCGCCATTCTGTTTAATTACATCACCGTGACTTGGTGTTTAATATCTACTTTAAACAAAATCCCACCTTGGTAGTATTCACCCGGAATATATTGAAGAAAGCATCAATTTTATTTGACTATCTGTATTCCAAATCCGACATTGCCATTCAGCACTATGAGAACAAACCTGGTTCGAACAAATTGTTCTCAATGTCCCAAGAGGAACACCACTATCTAATTGGATTTGGTGATTACCCGACTTAATACTGGCATGTAACCCCGCAGAAGTAAGCAGAACCGTTTTATTGATTGTATGATAATACCCAAGCAGCAATGGAAATTGTCCTTGTAATCCTGCATCTTCCAACAAATTATTAATCCTGTTTAGAATACCTGACATACTGGGTAAACGCCGGGAATGATGGGTGATATGCTCTTGTAACAAACTGTTAAATACGACTCTGAGTAATAATGCTGAAATCACACCATACTCGGTTGAACGGCTGATATCCAGACAATAAAAAGCTAATTCATTGTCAGATAACGCAGCCATATCGAGAATTAATCCTGGTTTATCAATCATATTTAATTTTCGGTAATTAACTTTACAGTGAGCAATCACCTGAGAAACCGGGGGTTGTAACTGCTTAAGCATATTTAATGCTTCATCTGAATTATGTTTCAGTGTTAACCAATCTTTATTCAAGTTATTCTGCTCAATTGCACCAGACATAAAAACAGTTGGATGTAAATAGGCCAGCACTGTTTTTTTTATCTCATTTAGATCTGCAACAGATTTTAATAAAACATCTTTTGCACCTAAACGAAGCACTTCATCAACTTCTGCCATCTTGTTAGTTGCTGAAATAATGATAACTGGAATATTAATCCCCTCATTAGTCAATTTCGCAACAAATTCAATGCCATTCATAACCGGCATATCTAAATCACATAAAATAAGTTCAATATGAGCTTCACGTCCCAATACCTGTAGTGCAATAGCGCCATTAGATGCGACCAATACCTTAGCGCCCAACGTTCGCAAATACCCAGCCAACAAAGAACTAAAAACAGGTTCATCCTCGACAATCAGAATCTGTTTGCCTGCCAGTGCTTTTTCCATAAACACGCTCCCTTAGCTTAATATTGCGACTTTCACCTGTTCTTAGGTACTATCAATCATATTAGTTCAATAAAGTGACTATCATTTGTTCTCTTACGTTTCTTTGCAATAGAAAATGCATAAAATGGTATTTCACCCTTTACAATTGGAGTTATTTTGACAGAGTTATGCCCTTGCGGCAGTGGAATAGATTTTGCGGATTGCTGTTCCGCCTATCTCAAAAACACAAAACCTGCCCCCAACGCCGAATCTTTGATGCGTTCCAGATACAGCGCCTATGTAAAACATAATGCTGATTATCTTATTGCCAGTTGGCATCCTGACTGCCAAGCTGAAAAGTGGCGTTCAGATATAGAGCAGAGTTTTATTGCTACCCAATGGCTCGGATTAAATGTTATCGCAACTGAAAAAGGTAAAAACGACAACGAAGCCTATGTTGAATTTTCGACTTGCTTTCTTGATCAAAAAGCCCAGGATAAACAACTTATTCATGAGCGTTCACGTTTTCTTCGTATAGACCGCCGTTGGTACTATATTGACGGCGTTAAACCTCAAGCTGGCCGTAATAGCCCCTGTCCATGTGGTTCAGGTAAAAAATACAAAAAATGTTGTGGTTAAAAACACCACAGAAAAAAAGTGAAAAAGATTTAAGGATCATCCCATTCATGCCACACCAACATGTACAAAAGAAAATTCTGCGCACTATTTGCCCTGATGCAAAAGGATTAATCGCCAAAATTACTAATATCTGCTACAAGCACCAACTGAATATCGTTCAGAATAATGAATTCGTCGATCATCATACCGGCCGCTTTTTCATGCGTACTGAGCTTGAAGGAATTTTCAACGATGAAACATTCCTTGCTGACTTAGATGACGCGCTGCCGGTGGGTTCTCAACGGGAATTAAACACTGCGGGTCGGCGGCGTATTGTTATTATGGTGACAAAAGAAGCGCATTGCCTTGGGGATTTACTGATGAAAAGCGCTTACGATGGGCTTGATGTTGAAATCGCTGCGGTTATCGGCAACCACGCAACATTACAATCATTAGTTGAACAATTTGGTATTCCTTTCCATTTAATCAGCCATGAAGGTTTAGCCCGTGAGCAACACGATGAAAAACTGATTGCCCAAATCGACCAATACAAACCTGATTACGTGGTACTCGCCAAATACATGCGTGTCTTGACACCGGAATTTGTTCAGCATTACCCAAATCAGATTATTAATATTCACCACTCCTTCTTACCTGCATTTATCGGGGCGCGCCCTTATCATCAAGCGTATGAAAGAGGCGTAAAAATCATAGGAGCGACAGCCCACTACGTGAATGATAATCTGGATGAAGGTCCAATCATTACTCAAAATGTCATCAACATAGACCACACATACACAGCTGAAGACATGATGAGAGCTGGCCGGGATGTTGAAAAAAATGTACTGAGCCATGCTCTATACTGGGTACTTGCCCAACGGGTTTTTGTTTATGGCAACCGTACGGTCATTCTTTAGTAGCATCGAATCCCTTGCTTATTGCTCACAACTGACTCGTTCGGGGCAAAAAAACAGCATATGGTAACTTATTTTCAAATATAGACTTTACAGCGGCGGTTCATTTGATATGATTCCGCCCGCTGTAAGCAACAGTGATACTTTTCAAAATCTGGTGGGGTTCCCGAGCGGCCAAAGGGAGCAGACTGTAAATCTGCCGTCACAGACTTCGAAGGTTCGAATCCTTCCCCCACCACCATCACAAATACATTTTCCTGATATTTAAACAAAACTGTAAATACGCTGGTAAACGTTACGGGGATGAATAAAACAGAACTCGTACACCTTGCCTTACGCAATCTGGCCGATCAATATCTTCCTCATTACGGAGGTGACTGGTGACGAAAGCAAAATGTATCCATAGTCATATTTTTCATCACACCTTTATGTGAAAGTTAACATTTCACAACAATCCAACATAAACCTTATAAATCAAATAATTATAAGAAAAATCAACTTCACACATAGGGTGCTCGAATGTGATAGTAGTCGTATATTTGTGAAATAGCGTGTGAAATAATCATAAAGAATAACAAATTATAACAGCAACACTAGGGAACCATCATGAACCCGTCAGCACAAAAAATAAGAATTATAGGATTGGGGGAATGGGAATCGCCTGTTCATTAATACGTGCAGGCATTTCCTACATATGGGTTTGATCTAACCTCACTTAGCCGGAGAGAAAATAATGACCATTAAATTGGGCGTTATTGCCGATGACTTTACCGGCGCAACCGATATCGCAGGTTTTATGGTACAAAGTGGCTGGCGAGTCGTTCAGCTGCTTGATACACCTGATGAAAATACCATCATTTCACAGAACATTGGCGCCCAAAATATTGATGCGATTGTTATCAGCCTGAAAAGCCGTTCCTGTCCGGTAGATGAGGCAGTGAATAACGCGCTGAAATCCTGTCGCTGGCTACGCCGGAAGGCAGGCTGTCAGCAAATATTCTTCAAATACTGCTCAACTTTTGATTCCACCAGCAAAGGCAATATCGGGCCGGTAACTGATGCTCTGATGGATGAACTAACAACAGATATCACGCTAATCTCCCCAGCCCTCCCTATCAACGGTCGGACAGTTATTCATGGGCATCTGTTTGTCAACGGCCAACTACTTAACGAAAGTGGTATGCAGCACCATCCCGTCACTCCCATGACAGATGCCAATCTGATACGCCTGATAGAGCAACAAGCCCAGGGAAAAGCAGATTTGGTGGATCTGACATGTATTCATCAAGGGGAACAGGCAATCCGCGATCGGCTAAACAATTTACAACAACAAGGCATACGTTACGCGGTAACAGACGCCATGACCATGAATGACCTGCTACCTACTGCCAGAGCTGCCTTAGAACTGAAATTAGTCACTGGCGGTTCCGGTCTTGGTGCTGCACTTGCTAGCATAGATACCGGAAAACCATTGATACCACGCCAGCCAGAAGGCGCAACACCACCAGCCCAGAATAGACGTACCGTAATCTTTTCCGGCAGTTGCTCCGCTATGACTCACCAACAAGTTTCTCAATACCAAAAACGGGCTCCTGCCAAAGCCCTGGATATTAGTTCATGCATCAATGATCCTCAGTATGCCGAACGACTGGTAACGTGGATTATTCAACAACCTGAAAACAGCCTGGCGCCAATGTTATACACGACTCAACCCCCGGAAATATTACGGAAAACCCAACAACAACATGGTACAACCATTGCCAGTAAAGCAATCGAAAACATATTCTCCAGTGTTGTAAAAAGCCTGCATCAACAAGGGTTCAATACATTTATTGTCGCAGGCGGCGAAACTGCCGGTAAAATAGTACAAAGTCTGAACAGCCGACAATTCAGTATCGGTGCCCCTATTGCTCCTGGCGTACCCTGGGTACACGATTTACAACACAATTATTGGCTGGCATTGAAATCAGGTAACTTCGGCGATATTGATTTCTTCCTGCGTGCACAGGAGATGTTTCATGTGTGAACAAGCGCTACGGACAGAACTCGTCGAATGGGCCCGTTCAATGTTTTACCGAGGTTATAGTAGTGGCGGTACCGGTAATATCAGCGCTAAGTTAGCAGATGGCACGATCATCATTACGCCGACCAACTCCAGTTTTGGCGATTTGCAAATTGATCGCCTGAGCAAGCTGGATGCAGAAGGTCACTGGCTATCTGGTGACCAACCCACAAAAGAAGTTTCCATGCACCTGGCAATGTACCGCAACCGTCCCAAATGTCAGGCGGTGGTGCACCTGCACTCCCCTTGGTTAACCGCCCTTTCCTGCCTGCCAAATCTGGACAACAGCAACTGTCTACCGCCGATAACACCTTACTATGTCATGCGGATTGGTGAACTGCCGCTGGTGAAATATCTACCACCAGGAGATAAAAGAATCGGTGAAGAAATTGCGAAGCTGGCCGCAAAACATAACGCAATTCTGCTATCGAACCACGGACCCGTTGTCAGCGGAGAAACTTTACGGCAAGCTTTTTTCAACGCGGAAGAATTGGAAGATACCGCCCGGCTCTATTTGACATTATTACCACACGGTTTCACGACGCTAAATGAAAAACAAGTACAAGAACTTGAAACGCGTTACCCAAAAGACTGAGTAAACCAACAAGGAATTGATCATGGCTAAATTTGCGGCAAACTTGAGCATGATGTTCAAAGACGTGCCTTTTACAGAACGTTTTGCCCGCGCAGCCAAAGCCGGATTTAAAGGCGTTGAATATCTGTTTCCTTACGAAGCAGCGGCAGAAGATCTTGCTGCCCTGTTAAAACAGCATCAATTAACCCAAGTTTTATTCAACATGCCAGCCGGAAACTGGGCGGCAGGCGAAAGAGGAACCGCCTCTATTCCCGGACGTGAAAAAGAATTTGCGGAAGGTGTGCAAACGGCCCTGAAATACGCAGTAACGCTGAACTGCAACCAGGTTCATGCTATGGCGGGAAAGCTGAATAAACAGTTTACACCGGAACAACAGCGTGAGTGTTATATCAAAAATATTCAACATTCCGCAGATGTGATGGCAGAACATAATATCAATATATTAATTGAACCGATTAATACCCGTGATATGCCGGGTTATTTTCTGACAACTCAACACCAGGCCGAAGTATTGCTCAAAGAAATTGATCGTCCAAACGTTTTTATCCAGTTAGATCTATACCACTGCCAGATTGTGGAAGGGGATTTATTGCACACCATTGAGCGCCTATGGGGAAAATTCAGCCACATCCAAATTGCCTCTGTGCCGGAACGCCATGAACCCGATAGCGGCGAGGTAAACTACCCATGGTTGTTTAATAAACTGGATGACATGGGTTATCAAGGGTGGCTGGGTTGCGAATATCACCCCGCCGGCCACACTGAAGACGGTCTGGATTGGCTTCTCAAAGCACAGAAATAACCAGGAGAAAACATGCTCCCATCAGAGCGCAGAGACTTTATTTATCGTTATGTACATGAATATCGGACAATCTCTATCAATACACTGGTTGAATTGATGAATGTCTCGCATATGACAGTACGGCGGGATATCCGCACTCTGGAGGAAGAAGGAAAAGTGATCAGTGTCAGTGGTGGCGTGCAACTTAGCGATGTCTTACGTCAGGAACTGCCCTGGAATGAAAAAGCCCGGCTTCATCACCGGCATAAACGGGAAATTGGTCAATACGCAGTATCTATGGTTGAAGACGGACAAGTGGTTTATCTTGATGCCGGTACCACCACGTTTGAGATTGCTAAAGTGCTGGCTGAACGTTTTAACCTCACTATTATCACTAATGATTTTTCCATTACCCAATACCTGATGAACAAACCCCAGTTGAACCTGTTTCATACCGGGGGGCAAGTCGATAAGAGGAATCACTCTTGTGTTGGCCGCACCGCAGCTATGCTGCTTCGCAGCCTGAATGTGGATATCGCCTTTATTAGCACCAGCTCATGGAATCTGGAGCATGGCGTCTCCACGCCGCATGAAGAAAAAGTATTAGTTAAACAGGCAGTACTGGAAATCGCCCGCCGCCGAGTTTTGGTTTCCGACAGCAATAAATATGGCAAATACAGTATGTTTCGTATCTGCCCGCTTTCGAGTTTGGATGACATTGTCTGTGATAGCCAACTTCCGTTAAAGGTGCAGCAGCAATTACGAGAGCACAACCTGATATTGCATACCGTCAACGTATAAAAATAAGAATTCCTACCCTACAAGCAAATAGTCCCCAAGGCTATTGAACAGGAGAGTCACATGAAAGTGATAATCACTGGCGGCGCAGGTTTTCTGGGCCAGCAACTCGCCAGTGCTTTACTAGAAAACAACCAGGAATTAAATTTCGATCAGCTAATACTGACCGATATTCAACACCCTGTTTCACCGGTCAATGATCTTCGCGTCCAGTGTCTGGCACTGGATTTAACTCAGGCAAATGCGGCAGAAAAGTTGATTGATGAAAACAGCGCCGTATTATTTCATTTAGCCGCCATTGTCAGTAGCCATGCTGAAAATGATTTCGATCTAGGTTTGCAAGTTAACTTCGATGTCACCCGAAACTTATTGGCAATCGCACGGGCCAGAAATCCAAAATTGAAGTTTATTTTCACCAGTTCCCTTGCGGTATTTGGTGGAGAATTACCGGCGACTATCACCGAACAGAACGCAGTTAATCCTCAATCATCCTACGGCACACAAAAAGCCATGTGTGAATTACTGATTAACGACTATTCCCGTAAAGGGTATGTGGATGGCCGGGTACTCCGCCTGCCGACAATCAGTGTTCGCCCCGGAAAACCAAACAAAGCCGCATCCTCTTTTGCCAGTGGCATTATCCGTGAACCTTTGCGTGGCGAAAGCAGCATCTGCCCGGTTTCCCGCGATCTCACCTTATGGCTTTCCAGCCCTGAAACGGTGATCCGAAACTTTATTCATGCCGCTCAAATCCCAGCAGAGAAATTTGGCCTTTCCCGCACAGTTAATTTACCCGGTATCAGTGTCACCGTTCAGGACATGATTGATGCACTGGCAGAAATTGCCGGGCAAAAAGCAGTGGATCTGATCCGCTTCGAACCAGATGAAAACATTAACCGCATTGTCGCTGGTTGGCCGGGTAATTTTGATATCAACCGTGGGCTGTCGCTCGGTTTCCGGGTTGATCGCGCTTTCAGTGATATAATCCATGCTTTTATCGCCAATAACCTGTCCCTGAGTGGAGGCTGATTATGGCGCTCTACGTTCCGGTCATTGGTCTGGGTATAGCCGTATTTACCCTAATCTTTCTGGTATTACGTACTCGTGTTCATGCTCTACTGGCAATGCTGATTGCAGCGGTGATCGCCGGGATCTCCGGGGGTTTAACCGCCGCGAATACCATCGATATCATGACTAAAGGTTTCGGCTCTACACTGGGCAGTATTGGTATCGTCATCGGTTTGGGGGTCATGATGGGACGGGTGCTGGAAGTTTCCGGCGCAGCTGAACAGATAGCCTACAGCTTTATCAAATGGTTAGGTAAAAAACGCGAAGAGTGGGCATTAGCGATCACCGGTTATATCGTCAGCATTCCGATTTTTGTCGACTCCGCTTTCGTTATCCTCTATCCACTGGCTAAGGCCCTGGCGAAAAAAGGCAAACGCAATCTGCTGACGCTTGGCGTCGCATTGGCCGGTGGATTGGTTGTTACCCACAGTGCCGTCCCGCCAACACCGGGGCCACTGGGTGTTGCCGCTATCTTTGGCGTAGATATCGGCGCCATGATGCTGGCCGGCATGGTTTTAGCTGTTCCTTGTGTTATCGGTATCGTGTTTTATGCCAAATGGTTAGCCATAAAATATCCGGAATTTCAGCCAGTTGATGAAACAGCAGAAACTGAGGACCTGAAAGAAATCCATCAGCGCTATATAGAAGAAAAAGTAAATAAACCCCTACCCGGTCTATTTCTCTCTCTGATGCCGATTATCGTTCCTATTGTATTGATCTTCATTAAAGCCATTAATGGACTGTTATTGAGCACCAAAACTTTTTTTGGGCAAGAAAACAACTTATACTTTCAGGCATTTGATTTCCTCGGTGCGCCAGTTATCGCCTTGGCGATAAGTGTATTGCTGGCAGTTTATACCCTGATGCCAAAAGCGAACAAACATGAAGTGATTGACCGTCTGGAAGAAGGTTTGCAAACTGCCGGCATTATTTTGCTGGTGACGGGAGCTGGTGGTGCATTAGGGGCGGTATTGCGCGAAAGTGGAACCGGCACTATTTTGGCACAACACATAGCGAATTTACCTCTGACACCTGTGTTGATCCCATTTATTATTGCAACCCTGGTTCGACTGATCCAAGGTTCCGGTACCGTAGCAATGATTACCGCGGCTTCTATTTCCGCACCGATTATTAGTCAGATTCCGGGGATCAATATGCTGGTTGCCGCACAAGCGGCAACCATAGGATCCCTATTCTTCAGTTACTT
Source organism: Photorhabdus viridis (assembly GCF_040256935.1). Lineage (NCBI taxonomy): Bacteria > Pseudomonadati > Pseudomonadota > Gammaproteobacteria > Enterobacterales > Morganellaceae > Photorhabdus > Photorhabdus viridis. The sequence continues at coordinate 1,963 of NZ_JBEJZY010000011.1, read as the reverse complement.
TAATGACAGCCTATTCTGGGTGGTTAACCGAATGATAGGAATTAAAGATGTCAAACAACAAATGATCGTCTGGTCAATGCCAACCACTATTGCCTGGGTAATTGGCTTATGTGGCGTCATCATTCTGGATCTGGTGTTATAGACGCCTACTCACCAATAAAGCGATATTAATTCAGCCTCTCTTGTATGGGAGGCTGAATCAGATTATTGATAATCCTACGACGCTTACAGAGTTTTATTTCTTAATCATAGAAAGCCACAACTGCAATACAGGGCCTGGGTATATCTCCCGGGGATTCGCACCCTTGCCGTCGCGATCCATCTTGAAATCCATTGGGTATATACGCAACACTATCATTGTCCTTAAAAACCGCTGTTTCCGATAAGCTGCCGTAAGGTAGCCACACCAGCATTTTCTTGGATCGGGTTATTCTCAATCAACTCTTCTATTTCTTTATTCAAATCTAATCCAGGATAGGCAACATCAAACACCTCAGTTGCTGAATGGTATCCTCCACCAACTAAAAATGCAAAGGTTGCTATTGCTAATTTCTTCCTTTCCACCATAGTCATATCAGGGAATAAAATATCAGCAGCAACTAAAACACAAGATGTACTACCAGATACGGATCCTATTAATGGAGAATCACAATCAAAGGTTCTGTTAACAAACACTGACTCTACAACCCTTTTATCCTCAGCATCCAATTCATGTGTAAATGTTCTAAATAGTGGTCTACGTTTTGTAAGTTCAGGAATGGTTAAAAATGATTTTTGCTCTTCCGTAAGACTATCAAAGGTTGGAGTATCTAAAATACCTATATCTGAACGATATTGGCTGCTCTTAATATTGCTCCTTCCTCTAACTTTAAAAAGATTAGTTGGTCTGTTTTTTTCTATTATATCATTTACTTCTATCCCTTTTCCATCAAAGATAAAATCATAATTTCCAATATCCTTTGAGGAAAAATCAATAATAAAAGCTCCCAAAGACTTTATTAATAGTATTTTTTTAACAAATAATTGAGGAGTATCCGATTTTCCTTGCAATACATTTAAGATTTCATTTTTACCTGGAGTAAATCGTCCAAATTGGCCCTCTGGACTCGTATCTTTTTCAATAAAATCGTACAGTTTTCTTTGGAAATTATTTTTTTCATAGATCTTAGATATTATATTGAATAATTTTTTTGATAATTTATCTATTACACCTAAAAAAAAGATGGATTTTGTAAAACAAATGATGCAGCGAAAGACTCAAACAATGACTTATTTTTATTATTAAAATTAGTATCATGTTTAATATCCGACTGGTATTCAAATGTATGCATTCTCTTCCTTTTTTCACCAAAATAATCAACAGTGGTCAATATATCATTTCTATTTTTTATTCTGACACGATTCATGTCTTCATAGTGGTTAATGCTGTCATCCCATTGACTATAATTACTTCTTTCAAATTTCTTCTTTGTTGTTGGTTCACCATTCTTTTTTTTCGAGTCATACATAATAATCACCTCTACCTTTTCAAAGATAAAATTCTTATAACCACGAGGGTTCAACTAATAAATGAACTCATAACAACCATATCGTTTACAATAATATTTACTGGCAATCCTCAGATGCTTCCATAAATCACCTCATTTTATTTTATCTTTACAAATCTATCTAAATACCCAAGAAACTTCAAGATGCAGTTTTTAGCACCTGAAAATGGTCGTTAATTCTAGACATCAGCGATATCCGCTATATCAGGGATAGGTTCGTCTTTCGCGGCAACTTTAAGATTTTCATAATATTCAATAAATTGTTGCTGTTTCTCTGCATCGAATTTATGAGGAACACCACCAAGTTTTTATAAGAAAAACCCTGACGGTGTAGCCATTTATTCATGCCGGGAATGCTAAAGGTAATCTTCCAGAGCTGAGCAACATAGGCCACGATTTCATGGGTGTGATGGAAA